>NZ_QPFC01000003.1:0-5711 GCF_003427465.1 Nocardiopsis sp. TNDT3
GTGGGAGGGGGTCACCAGGTGGGCGTGCCGGGCCAGTTCCGCGAGGGTCGCGGCGCCCTCCTCCCGCGAGGCCAGCCGCGGCCGGTGGTTGGGGTCGAACACGAACCTGCGGGCCAGGCGCGCCGCGGTCAGGACCGCCCGGCGCGCGCTGTCGGAGACCGCGCAGGCGATGCCGCCCGCCACGACCGCTCCCGCCGCGCCGACCGCCCCCTCGTCCAGGTCCTCGGGGGACAGGGACGAGCCCACGCTCCCGGCGCGCGCGTAGGAGAAGGCGCGCTCGCCCTCGGGGTCGCTGTGCACCAGGTACACGCCCTGCTGCCCGGGGCGGAAGCGCAGCATGCCGGTGGACACGCCCAGCTCCGCGACGCGGTCGGCGATCGCCCGCCCGAGCTCGTCGTCGGTCAGGACGGCGGCCAGACCGACCCTGGCCCCGGCCCGGGCCGCCGCCGCGGCGACGTTCAGGGCGTCGCCCGAGACACCGAGCCTGGCCGGGACCCCGTGCGCGACGGGGGCGTCGGTGGCCACCTCCAGCAGGACCTCGCCCAGGACGACGACGTCCAGCGGCTCGCCCCCACCCGTCAGTCCGTGTGTACTCACCAGTCGTGCACCGTTCCGTCGAGCCGCCGGTTGACCGGCAGGTACCTGGGTTCGTAGGGGTGGCGGGCCGCGGCCTCCTCGTCGAACTCCACGCCCAGGCCCGGGGCGTCTCCGGGGTGCATGTACCCGTCCGAGAAGGAGTAGGAGGTGCGGAAGACCTCCGCGTATGGGCCGGTGTGGCCCATGTGCTCCTGGATGCCGAAGTTGGGGATGGCCAGGTCGAGGTGGAGCGCCGCGGCCATGGCGACCGGCGACAGGTCACCGGCGCCGTGCGAGCCCGAGCGCACCCCGTACAGCTCCGCGAGCGAGAACACGCGGCGCAGGTGGGTGATGCCGCCGGTGTGCGACACCGAGGCGCGGACGTAGTCGATGAGCCGCTCGGTGATGAGCTGCTGGCAGTCCCAGATCGAGTTGAACACCTCGCCCACCGCCACGGGGGTGGTGGTGTGCTGGCGCAGGATCCGGAACGCGGACTGGTCCTCGGCCGGGGTCGGGTCCTCCATCCAGAACAGCCGGTACGGTTCCAGCGCCGCGCCCAGGCGGCCCGCCTCGATCGGGGTGAGCCGGTGGTGCACGTCGTGCAGCAGGTGCACGCCGTAGCCGAACTGCTCACGGACGTGGGCGATCATGGCCGGCGCGAAGTCCAGGTAGGCCGGGGTGTCCCAGGTGTCCTCCTGGGGCCGGTTGCCGCTGGCGGGCTCGTACACCCGGCCGTCCGCCGGGGCGATCCCGTAGGTCTTCTCCAGCCCGGGGACCGCGGCCTGGACCCGGATCGCCCGGTAGCCCAGGTCCAGGTGGCGCTGGAAGTCCTCGGAGAGCCCGTCCAGCGACGTGCCGCTGGCGTGCCCGTAGACCAGGACGCCCTCACGAGAGGCCCCGCCCAGGAGCTGGTAGAGGGGCATGCCCGCGGCCTTGCCCTTGATGTCCCACAGCGCCACGTCCACGGCGGCGATCGCGGTCATCGTCACCGGGCCGCGGCGCCAGTAGGCGCCCTTGTACAGGTACTGCCAGGTGTCCTCGATCCGCCGCGCGTCGCGTCCGACGAGCAGCGGGCACACGTGGTCGCGCAGGTAGGAGGCGACCGCGAGTTCGCGGCCGTTGAGCGTGGCGTCGCCGATGCCGGTGACGCCGTCCTCGGTCTCGACCACCAGGGTGACGTAGTTGCGGCCGGGTGAGGACACGACGACACGTGCGTCGGTGATCTTCACGGAATGCCCTTTCTGGATGGAGGGGAGGCGCCCGCTCCCGGTTGGGAGCGCCGGGCGCCCGCGGCGCGGCTCAGGCGAAGCGCAGCATGACCTTGCTGCTGCCGGAGGCGGGATCGGCCGCCGTCCGCATCGCCTCGTGCGCCTCCCCGACGGGGAAGGAGTGGGTCATGAGCGGGGTGACGTCCAGACCGGCGGCCATCGCGGCCAGGGCGTCGTCGATCTCCTCGACGAAGCGGTAGGAGCCGATCCAGGTGATCTCCCTGGTGACGAGTTCGCCCAGCGCCGCCGGGGCCTGCGTTCCGGGGAGGTTGCCCACCTGGACGAGGGTCCCGCCGCGCGCGGTCGCGCGCAGGACACCGCCGAGGGCGGCCGGGGCGCCGGAGGCCTCGAAGACCAGCTCGGCGTCCTCGGGCAGCGCGTCCCCGCGCGAGAGGTCGCGCGTGTCGTCGGCGCCCATGGCCCGGGCCACCTCCAGCGGGGCGCGCCCGAGGTCGGCGACGGTGATCCGCGCCGCCCCCGCGTGCCGGAGCGCGGCGACGACGAGCGAGCCGATCGGCCCCGCGCCGTTGACGAACACGTCCCGGCCCTCGACGCCCCCCACGGCGCCCGACGCGCGGTTGACGGCGTGGCAGGCCACGGCGAGCGGTTCGGCCAGCGCTCCGCTGCGGGTGTCCACCCCCTCGGGCAGGGGCCGCAGCTGCCGGGCCGCGACCTTCTTGAGGTCGCAGAACCCGCCGTCGGTGTGCGGGGAGAACGCGGCCGACCCGAAGTAGCGCACCCTCGGGTAGAGGTTGGTGCGCCCGGCCAACCGCTCCGGCATGCGCCCGTCGCCGACCAGCTCGGCCGGGTGCACGGTGACGGGCAGCCCCTCCTCGACGCCGGTCACACCGGGGCCCACACGGGCGACGCGTCCGGCGATCTCGTGGCCGAGCACGAGGGGGTCGCGCAGCACGGCCGTCCCCGAGCGGCCGTGGCGCCAGTAGGCCAGGTCGGACCCGCAGATGCCGCCCCACTCCACGGCGACGACGACCTCCCCCTCGCCGGGGACGGGGTCGGGGAGCTCGTCGACGCGCAGGTCCTCGGCTCCGTGGACGGTCACGGCCCTCATACGGCGTCCTCCAGTCGGACCAGGTCGCGTCCGCGGACCTCGGGGGACAGGTAGGCGGAGGCCAGGGTGATCAGGGAGTAGGCGATGATCATCGCCGACAGCGGCCACCAGGAGCTGGTCGCGGCGGTGAGCGTGGCGGCCAGCACCGGGCCGATCGCGGTGGCCAGGACGCCGCCGATCTCCTTGGCCAGGGCCAGCTGGGTGAACCGGGTGCGCGCCCCGAACAGCTCGGCCATGGTGACGCTCTCCACGGAGAACAGGCCCAGGACCGACAGGTTGAGCCCGACGACCATCGCGACGGTCACGAGCACGGTGTCGCCGGTCTCGATCATCAGCATCATGGGCACGGCGAACAGCATGCTCGCCACGGTCAGGAAGAGGTAGACGGGACGGCGTCCGAAGCGGTCGCCGAGCACGCCGACCAGGGGGACGGTGACGAAGCCGAGCAGGGAGCCGTAGACGATCGCGGACGTGCCGACCGCGTCGTTGAGCATCAGGTTGGCGCTGAGGTAGCCGACGAGGAAGGTCTGGACGATGCCGGAGTTGCCCGCCTGGCCGAAGCGCAGGCCGAGGGCGAGCAGGAACGCGCGGCCCTTGCGCTGGTGCAGGGCGGTCTCCAGTCCGCTCCTGTCCTCCTTCACCGCGGCCGCGGCCAGTTCGCTCCGGGACATCGCCACACCGTCGACGATGTCCTCGCGCTGCTCGAAGACCGGGCTCTCCTTGACGGAGAGGCGGATCCACAGCGCCAGGAGCAGCAGGAGGAAGCTCGCCAGGAAGGGGAGGCGCCAGCCCCAGGACAGCAGCTGCTCCTCGGAGAGCGCGAACACCAGGACCGCCCAGATCGCGGAGGCGCCCAGGGTGCCGGAGTTGGTGCCCAGGCACACCAGGGAGGCGATGAACCCCCGACGCCTGGCCGGGGCGTACTCCGCCAGCATCACGGTGGCGCCCGCGATCTCGGCGCCCGCGCCGAAGCCCTGGATCAGCCGCAGGCCCACGAGCAGGATCGGGGCGAGCAGGCCCACCTGCTGGTAGGTGGGCAGGGCGCCGATCAGGGTGGTGGAGACGCCCATCAGGGCGACGGTGATGAACAGGACCTTCTTGGGGCCGAGGCGGTCGCCCATGCGGCCGAAGTAGACCGCCCCGACGAGCCGGGCGACGTACCCGACACCGTAGGTGCCCATCGCCGCGATCAGGCCGACCGCGGGGTTGAGGTCGGGGAAGAAGATCTGGTTGAACACCAGGGCGGCGGCCAGGGAGTAGAGCTGGAAGTCCATGAACTCCATGGCGGTCCCCAGCCACCCGGACACGGAGGCCTTGGTGAGGTCCCGGGTGCTGCGCTCCCCCTGTCCGGCTGGCGCGGGGGGTGCCTGTTCGGTCATCGGCCGGTCCTTTGTGAAGGGCTTCCACCTGCGAAGAAGTATCGGGGAAACCGTACGTGAACATGATGGCAACTGACATACAAGCACTGCCATACCAGTGGCGTCAATGCCGGTAGACTCCCCTCATGGCCGACCAGACCCGGTCCGGAGGACCCCTGCTGTCCGCGCGGGACCGCACCCTGGACACCATCCGCCGCGCGATCATCACCCTGGAGCTCAAGCCGGGCACGCCCCTGTCGGAGAACGAGCTCGCCACCGAGCTCGCCGTGAGCCGGACGCCCGTGCGCGAGAGCCTCATCCTGCTGCGCGAGGAGGGGCTGGTGGAGGTCTACCCCCAGGTCGGCACGTTCGTCTCACTCGTGGACCCCGAGCGCGTCCGGCAGGCGCAGTTCATCCGGGAGGCGGTGGAGTGCACCTCCCTCGCCCAGGCCCGGCCCCCCTTCTCGGCGGACCACGTCGGCGATCTGCGCGTCCTGCTCGGCGCGCAGCGGGAGGCGGGCGGCGGCGACCACGACCGCTTCTTCGAGCTGGACGAGGACTTCCACCGCTCGCTGCTGGCGCTGGCGGGCAACGAGAGCGCCTGGCGGACGGTGAACGCGGCCAAGGCCCACCTGGACCGGGCCCGGCGGCTGAGCCTGATCGACACGCGCCCGATCGGGGAGCTGGTGGACCAGCACACGCTGGTCGTGGACGCGATCGAGGCCGGGGACACCGGGACCGCCGTGGAGGCCCTGCGCTCCCACCTGCGGGCGGTGTTCGAGGACGTCGGGCGGATCCGGGCCGCGTCACCGGAGTTCTTCTCGGACGGGCGGCCCCGCCGTCCCGTCCGCAGGACCGTGACCTCGCTGAGGTAGCCCCTGCGCCGCGGCGGCCGTCGGCTTCGGAGCCTCGGCGGGCCCGCGGTCCTAGCGGCGCCTGCGTCCCCAGCCCGAGCCGTAGCCCCCCGCGTGCAGCGCGAGGAACAGCAGCCCGGCGAGGGTGAGGGTCGTGGTGGTGACCAGGTCCTGGATGTTCTCGCCGAGCAGCTCCAGCAGCAGGGCGAGTCCGAACAGGACGGCGGCGATGACGGCGAACACGGTTACCTCCGGGGGTCGGGGTGGTGTTCGTGTACCCTCCGTGCGCGCCTGTAACCAAGCTGGTGCCCCGGGCGCCCCCGAGACCCGGGGGAACGCCCCGGAAAACACCCCGGGCCGGAGCACGCGCTCCGGCCCGAGGGGATGTCGGGGGTCTGGGGGCCTTCTCCCAGGAGAAACGACGAAGCGGCCCGGCGGGCGCGGTTACGCGCGAGCAGGGCCGCTCCGGAGTGAAGTGGACCCTGGGCAAGCCAACTACAACCCGTGGGGCGAAGCCCCACATCGGGTGTCCGGGGGTCGTCCGAGAGTGGAGTGGGCGATACAGGATTCGAACCTGTGACCTCTA
>NZ_QPFC01000350.1:0-4254 GCF_003427465.1 Nocardiopsis sp. TNDT3
GCGCTGCGCCTGGCCGGGGTGGAGGCCGCCGCCGCGCCCGGGACGGCCGCCGAGGTCGCCGCGCGGCTGGACGAGCACCTGCCCGAGGGGGCCGAGGGGTTCGTGGAGGTCTCCCGCCAGGCCGATGTGCCCGCCGAGCTGCGGTCGCTGGCGGGCACCGGCCACAGCGCCAAGTTCCGCACCGGGGGGCTCACCGTCGAGGCCCATCCGAGCGAGGAGGAGCTGGCCGAGTTCCTGCACTCGGCCGTGGAACTGGGCGTGCCCTTCAAGTGCACGGCCGGGCTCCACCACGCCGTCCGCCACACCACCGCCGAGGGCTTCGAACAGCACGGTTTCCTCAACGTGCTGCTGGCCACGGCCGCCCTGCTCGACGGGGCCTCCGAGCGGGAGGCCGCCCTCGTGCTGGCCGACCGCGACGGCCCGCGCCTGGCGGCCCTGGCCGCCAAGCTCACCGACGAGGAGGCGCGGGCGGTGCGCGGCCGGTTCCGCTCCTTCGGCACGTGCAGCGTCACCGAACCCCTGGAGGACCTGGTCGTGCTCGGGGCGCTGCCCGCCTCCCGCGCCCGCTGAAGCGTCCGGTCCCGGAGCCCGACCGTTCCAGGGGCCGGTCCGTTCCGAGGGGCCGATCGCTTCGGGAGCTCGCCCGCTCCGAGAGGCCGTCCACTTCGGGAACCTGCACGCCCCGAGGCCCGGCCGCTCGGAGACCCTGTCCATGTGAAGAGCCCCCCGCTTCGAGAAACCGTCCACTCCAAGAAAGCGAACGCCATGCCCGACAGCTGGCTCGACCTCGCCCCGGACACGCAATTCGGCCTGGCCACCCTGCCCTACGGCGTGTTCGGCACCGCCGACGACCCCGCGCCCCGCACGGGCGTGGCCGTCGGTGACCACGTCCTGGACCTGGGGGCCGCGGCCCGCGCTCTGGACGCGCCCTTCGCCGACACCGTCGACCGGCCCAGCCTGGACGCCCTGCTGGCCGCCGGACGGCCGGTGTGGGACCAGGTGCGCGCCGCGCTCACCGACTGGTTCACCGACCCCGCGCGCGCCGCGGCCGTGCGCCCGCACCTGGTGGACCGGGCGTCCGTACGCATGTATCTACCCTTCACGGTCGCCGACTACGTGGACTTCTACGCTTCCGAGCACCACGCCAGCAACGTCGGCCGCATGTTCCGCCCCGACCAGGAGCCCCTCACCCCCAACTGGAAGCACCTGCCGATCGGCTACCACGGGCGTTCGGGCACCATCGTGGTCTCGGGGACCGACATCGTGCGCCCCACCGGCCAGCGCAAGCCGCCGACCGAGCCCGCGCCCGTCTTCGGGCCCTCGGTCCGCCTGGACATCGAGGCCGAGGTGGGCTTCGTCGTCGGGACCGGAACCGAGATGGGCGAGCGCGTCGCGGTGGACGACTTCGCCGACCACGTGTTCGGGGTGTTCCTGCTCAACGACTGGTCCTCCCGCGACCTCCAGGCCTGGGAGTACGTGCCGCTGGGGCCGTTCCTGGGCAAGTCGTTCGCCACGTCGGTGTCGCCGTGGATCGTGCCGCTGGCCGCGCTGGAGTCCGCGCGCGTGGAGCAGCCCGCACAGGACCCCGAGCCGCTGCCCTACCTCAAGGGGAGCGGACCCGGCGGCCTGGACCTGCGCCTGGAGGTGCGGCTGAACGGGCACCTGGTGTCCACGCCGCCGTTCTCGCAGATGTACTGGACGGCGGCCCAGCAGCTCGCGCACATGACCGTCAACGGGGCGTCCCTGCGCACCGGGGACGTGTACGCCTCCGGCACGGTCAGCGGACCCGAGCGCGGGCAGCGGGGCTGCCTGCTGGAGCTGACCTGGAGCGGGAAGGAGCCGCTGATCCTGCCCGACGGTACCGAGCGGACCTTCCTGGAGGACGGCGACGAGGTGACTATTACGGCTACGGCCCCGGGCCCGGACGGGACCACCGTGCACTTCGGTGAGGTGACCGGCAGGATCCTCCCCGCCCGCTGAGGTGTCGGCACGGCCCCGCGCACCCTCCCCGAGGGCGCTCGGGGCCGTTGCACTGTGGCGTCCCCCAGATGACCGGAAACGTTTGGGTCGATCCCCGGCGACGGGGGCGTCATACCCACGCGTTGCTGGCACAGCCAGAGGACACGGTGTTCTCGATCGCCAACCCTCTCGGCGCGTCGAGGCCGGGCTGTACAAACACGTCCCTGGACTGCTTGCTGACTGCAGTGCGCTGGAAGTCCACGCGGATCAGCAACCGCTACTGGCCGTGGCGATGCTGCGAGGCCAAGGCGGCTCTTGCGCATATCACCAAGCCCTCGTTCGGGAAACCGGGTTTCGCTGGCCCGATGCGGCCACTCGGCGAAACAGCCGCTTGATCTGCATTTGTTCAATCCCTTGTTCCTGTGTGAATGGATTCTTGGTCGGCTTCGCGCCTTTGTCCTCCGGAAAAAGTGCTGTGACCTGCAGATTTAAGAAACTGTGGCTGCCATGCATAGTCCACGGGCGCGTGCTAGGGTGATGCAGTCAGTTACCCAAAATGCGGAGATCCCCTTGCATAACGGAAAACTGAAAGCCATCGCGCCCTTCGCTGCTTCTGCTTTTCTGCTCGGGCTCGCCCCTGCTGCGCAGGCGGAGGAAACCGACCCCGGATTTGAACTCGTTTCCACGAGCACTGTTACGCTCGAAGAAGCGATGCAGCAGGATCGGATCACGACGTTCGCCGCCAACGACGCCATCGAAACCTATGTCACAGAGCAGGTGGCTGAAGGTAGAGAAGTCGACCCTGAAAATGTGACAGCTATCGAGTTCGAAGAGCCGACCACTGGCGAACAAGTGACGGCAGTGTGGGACGACGGCCTGACGCCTACGAGGTTCGATACAGCAACGGCGCAATATTCTGAAGGCCATGAGCAGGTTGCCTACGGGGTCGGAGTCGAACTCGACCCTGCAGAGGCAGCTTCCTCGGACGTGTCGACCAGTAGTAATTTCGGCGTGGAAACCGAAGGAATGGCGGAGGAAGGCGATGCATGCGTTCGCATCGAATTTACTCCTGACTATGCCACGGAGCCCGGAACCCGTGAAAACCACGTTCTCGTGAGTTGCTACGAAAAATACCGCGCCCTCGAAATCGAGACTCCGGATGCGCGTGACTGGGCCTACTACCGGTACGGGAATTTCACGACCGCTGAGCCAAGGTTCCCGGAGGTCGTGCCAGAGCCTCGGATCGTTGACTTTTCACTGCGGACGCAGCCCTGGGAAGGGAACGCGGACGAAGACGTGCGCAGGATGACTGGATTCGCGCCACAGACTCCGTCGAATGACTGCAACGTGGGAAACCAGCTCCAACTCACCGTGGGTCCGGCCTCGCTGACGTTCCCAACACTTCAGTGTGATAACCTTCGCGTCGATATCAAGCCTAATGCTGGCGCATATGGTTTGATCTTCGATGGAAGCGAAACCGTGCAGATCGCAAACAGCTACGCGATGGCACTCGAGGCCACTGCCGCTGGACGTGAAGTGGTCATGAGTGACTATGCCTGGGCCGAGGTCAACTACGGTGGTGGAAGCGGTCCCATCTGGGAAGACGCCTACATCTGGACCGACGGCGGGTGGACCCCCTGGAATGACCTCTAAATTCCTGTGGTTTAAAGTATGAAATCAGGGGCGCGGGATTCTGTTCCGCGCCCCTGCTTATCGCCCTCGGATAACGTTTACTGCGGCAGCTACAATGCCACACATGGCAAGGAAAAAGCCAACTCTTCCTTCTCTGATGACTATATGGACAGGGTGGCCCAGGTTGGGGCTGTAGGATAGTCTGAAAATGCCGACGTCGTAATGCCCGCCGTAGCCGCTATGTACTGAAATCCAGGCGAGGGCGAACCCGGCGTTCAGCAAAACCAAACCCGCTAAGAGGCCAAATAGAAACCCGTAGATTAACCTTCTGCTGCCGAAATTGCTCACGCCATCACCTCACGGGGGAGTCAAGTTTGGTCTAGGGTCATCATACATTGCTGCTCTTCAATTGTCACCTTCGCTCTAAACCACAGGTAAGAGGCTCGCAGTGCTCGCGGTGAAGAACCTTCATGATGCCTAGTGCCACTACTGAAGCGCACTCATCGGCATCCATTTTCTGGAGAACTATGTGGAGGAGGCGAACGTTTTCCTGGGCTCTGCAGAAATTGATCAGTGCGAGGATATTCACCTTGGTAATGGCATCTCCTGCGCCTCGGGTTCCCCGACTGGTGAGGCGGTGGTCGTCCCGCGCGGTCGTGAGAC
>NZ_QPFC01000351.1:0-3532 GCF_003427465.1 Nocardiopsis sp. TNDT3
GCAAATGAAACCAGGCCGAAACGCCACATCGAAAACAACCGGAACATAAACGGACACTTTCTGTGGTTCACTGGCCCGGACCGCGGAACGCCACGGAGAAAAGGCGGCGCGGAAAGGGCGCGGCCGCGTCGGGGAGGAACGCGCGAAACAGCCGACCGCCCGGCGGACCGCGAAGGCACAGAGGAGCGAGGAGGGCCCGTGCCCATCCTGGAAGTCCAAGGAGTGAGCAAGAGATATGGGAAGAACCTGGCGGTCGACGACGTCAGCTTCTTTATCGACGAGGGGGAGACCTACGGCCTGCTGGGACCCAACGGAGCGGGCAAGTCCACCACGATCGGCATGATCACCGGCATCCTGAGCCGGGACGCCGGAACGATCCTCGTGGACGGCGTCGAGCACAGCGTCACGAACAGGAAAAGCAAGTCCCTCATCGGGTTCGTCCCCCAGGAACTCGCCCTCTACCACGACCTCAGCGCACGCGACAATCTGCGTTTCTTCGCGCGCATGTACGGGCTCTCCTCCTCAGAGGCGCGCAGCCGGACGGAGGAGGTCCTGGAAACAGTCGGCCTCTCCGAGCGCGCCGGTGAGGCCGTATCCAAATTCTCCGGAGGAATGGCCCGAAGGCTCAATATCGGCCTCGGACTGCTCAACAACCCGAGACTCCTCATCCTCGACGAACCGACGGTCGGCGTGGACCCCCAGAGCCGCAACTCCATCCTGGAGAGCGTGGACGCCCTGACGCGGGGCGGCGTCTCCGTGCTCTACACGACGCACTACATGGAGGAGGCAGAACGCCTCTGCGACCGCGTCGGCATCATCGAGGGCGGCCGCATCCGCGCCGAGGGCACGCAACGCGAACTGGTCGCCCAGGTGGGCGAGGACGACACGGTCCTGGTCACCCTGGACTCCCCCGGCGAGAGGCTGCTCGGCGCCCTGCGCGCGCTGGACCGCGTGGACGAGGCGACCTGCGAGGGGAACCGGATCAGGCTCCTGACGCCCGACGCCCGGGACGTCCTGCCCCGCATCCTCGACACCCTGACGCAGGAGGGCGCCGGCATCAGGTCGGTCGAGGTCCAGGAGCCGGATCTGGAAGCCGTCTTCCTGCGCCTGACCGGGAAGGGACTCCGGGAGTAGCCATGGCGAACGGAACCAACGCCCTCTCCATGACCGCGGCCATCGTCGCCAAGGACGTGCGCCAGCGGCTGCGGGACGGCAGCCTGCTGGTCTTCGGGCTGCTCCTGCCGCTCGGGGTGGCCTTCTTCTTCAACATGCTGCTCGGCGACGGGACGTCCCAGGGGACGAGCTCGGAGTACGTGGTCGTCGACGGCGACTCCGGATCGCTCGGCGAGGGCTTCGTCGACGAGGCGCTGCGCCCCCTGGAGGACGACGGGGTGCTGGAGCTGTCCGAGGCCGGTTCCGAGCGCGAGGCGCGCGAGGCGGTCGAGGCGGGGACCGCCGACGCGGCCTTCCTCATCCCCGAGGACTTCACCGAGTCGCTGGAGGCGGGCGAGGACGCGGTCCTCACCGTCGTCGGCGACGCCGACTCCCCCGTGGCCACCCACATCGCCCGGGAGATCGGCCGCGCCTACGCCACCGAGCACCACCGCATCCGACTCGCGATCGCCACCGGCTTCGACTCCGAACCCGACCCGGCCGCCGCGGCCCGGCTCCTGGAGGAGGCGGAGACGGCGGCGCCGCCGCTGACGGTGGTCGAGGACGCGGACCTGGAGTGGCGGGAGCTGGGCACCGCCACCTACTACTCGGCCTCCATGGCGTTCTTCTTCGTCTTCTTCGCGGCGATGTTCAGCGTCACCAGCATCTTCGACGAGAAGGCGGGCGGGACCCTGGCGCGCCTCCTGGCCAGCCCGATCCCGCGGGGGGCGATCCTGGTCGCGAAGCTCTCCAGCGGACTGCTCATCGGCCTGGCGAACATGGCGGTCCTGGCCGTCGCGACGACCCTGTTCTTCGGCGCCGACTGGGGCGACCCGCTGGGCGCGGCGGCGCTGATCACCACGGGCGTGCTGGCCGTCATCGGGCTCACCGCCGCCGTGGCGAGCTTCGCGCGCAGCTCGGAACAGGCCGCCAACTGGCTCTCGGTCCTGGCGATGCTGCTCGGAGCGTTCGGTGGAGCGCTGTTCCCGATCTCGCAGCTCAACGCGCTGGCGGTCGTCAGCTACCTGACCCCCCACCGGTGGTTCCTGCTCGGCCTGGGCGAGCTCTCGGCGGGAGGCGTCGGCTCGGTCCTCCTGCCGTGCGCGGTCCTGCTCGCGCTCGGCCTCGCCGGCTCGACCGTCGCGCTGTTCCGTATGGGACGGATGGTGAACTCATGAAATCGCTGACCATCGGCGTCCTCAACGTACGCCGCGTCTTCCGCGACCGGACGAACATCTTCTTCGTCCTGCTGCTCCCCTTCCTGATGGTCTTCATGATGGGGCTGATGTACGGGGAGGGGAAACCGGTCCTGGGCGTCGTCGCGCCTTCCGGCGGAGGGCTCGCCGAGCGCCTCGTGGGCGCTCTGGAGGAGGACGAGCGCATCGACGTCCTGCGTCTGGACGAGACGGAGATGCGCGACCTGGTGGAGGCCGGGGACGTCCAGGCGGGCCTGGTGGTCCCGGACGACTACGGGGACCTGGTGCGCGACGGCGGGCAGGTCGAGCTGGAGCTCGTCACACGCGGCAACGACTGGGCCGCCGCGGACGTGGGGACCTGGGTCCGCTCCGTGGTGGCGCAGGAGTCGGCGCTGCTGAGCACCGCCCGGGTCACGGAGAGCGTCCGCGACGACGGGTTCGAGGAGCGCCTGGCGGACGCGGAGGAGACCGAGGTGTCCGGCGTCCGGGTGGAGGTGGTCACCGCGGGTGAGGCCACGTTCCCCGAGGGCGTCTCCTCGCACAGCCTGGCGGCCCCCCCGCTGCTGCTGCTCTACACCTTCATCACGGCGCTGACGACGTCGCTGGGCATCGTCCAGGCCAGGCGTTCGGGGGTCCTGCGGCGCCTGTACGCCTCCCCCACCTCGGCGGGGTCCATCGTCCTCGGCGAGGCGCTGGGCAGGTTCCTCATCGCCCTGACACAGGCCCTGCTGATCCTCTTCGGGTCGGCCCTGCTGTTCGGAGTCGCGTGGGGGAACCTGTTCGCCACCTCGCTGGTGGTGACCGCGTTCTGCCTGGTCAGCAGCGGTGCTTCGCTACTGCTCGGCAGTCTGGCGAGGACCGAGGGCGGCGCGTTGGCGGCGGCGGTGGGCATCAGCCTCGGGGCGGGCGCGCTCGGCGGCACCATGCTCCCGCTGGAGTCCTTCGGCGACACCATGACCACCATCGCGTTCCTGACCCCGCACGCCTGGGGCTACGACGCGTTCAGCGCGCTGGTCCGCGACCAGGCCTCACTCGTGGACGTGCTCCCGCACGTGGGAGTGCTCCTCGGGTACGCCGCCGTCCTCCTGGCGCTGGGCGTCTGGCGCTTCCGCGCCGCGGTCACCAGGTAGGCGGGCCCCGGCGGGGTGCCGCGCCCGGCGTGGCCGGACGCGGCCCCCCTTCTC
>NZ_QPFC01000352.1:0-3182 GCF_003427465.1 Nocardiopsis sp. TNDT3
GCGCGGCCGCCGGCGCCGCGGAGGTGGTCGGCGAGCTGGCCCCGGGGCAGGTGCTCACCGAGGAGGTCGGTGAGGTGGAGGGCGTCGACGGCGCCGAGCAGGTCGTGTGCTCGTTCAGCGACGGGAGCACCGGACCCGGCGCCTCCTCGTTCACGCTGGTGTTCACCCTCAACGCCGACCCGAGCACCAACCCGGACGTGGTGCGGGTGCCCGGGGAGCAGGAGCAGATGAACTGGGAGGTGGACATCGACGTGGACGTGGACACCTACCACACCGAGGAGTCCGACTCCCTGGGCGGCGACCTGGAGTACGTGGGCACCGTGGACGGCTCCAGCCGCCACCTGTACCTGGCGCTGCCCGACGAGCTGTACGTCACCGCCATCGCCTACGGCGAGGAGGTGCCGCGCGAGGACCTGGAGCGGGTGGTCTTGCTGGCCGCCGGGCGCATCCGGGGCTGACCCGCGACGCGAACGACCGAGGGGGCCGCCGGTGGGCGGCCCCCTCGCGTGTCCGGGCGCTCCCCGCACCCCGGGCCCCGTTCCCCGGGCACGGGGCCCGGGGCGGCTCCCCTGGGCTGTCGGCCCTACGTCGACGTCCCCGTTCCTCGGACGCCTCCTCCGGGCCTCCAGAACCCCGCCGGACACCTCGTCAACCCCCAGCGGCACGGGAGGGCATTCGGAAAACGGACCCTAGTACTCCACGGGGATCTCCTCGAACTCACCGAACGGGCCCGCCCGCAGGGTCAGCTCCTCCACGTCCACCGGCGGCGCGGGGAAGACCGCGACCAGGCTGTAGGTGTTGTCGGGCTGGAGCATGTGGACCTCCTCGGCGAAGCTGCTGTAGCGCCCCTCGCCGAAGTCCATCTGGGCCACGTAGCGCACCAGGCCGCTCTCCGGCTCCAGCAGCTGGAAGCCGCCGAGCGTGCCCTTGTTGAACTGCTCGGGGCCGCCCGCCTGGACGGCCTCCTGCCCGCCCATGTCGGGCATGGTCGGCTCGTCGGTGGTGTTGGTCAGCGCCACGGTGCCGATGACGTACGCGCCGTCGCGGCGCAGCGGGTAGACCTCCAGGCGCACCCCGTCCAGCTCGCCCTCGGCCACCACGGATCCCGGGTCGTCGTCGTAGGGCGCGGGCCAGGTGACGTTGCGCTGGGCCGCGCCCAGGGCGTCGTCGTCGTACTCCTCTTCCTCCGTGGCCTCCACGGTGGTGTCGAAGACGTAGGAGAACTCCACCCGCCGGTTGCGCGCCCGCGCCTCGTCGTCGTCGGGGCCGCCCTCGCGGGCGATCGGCTCGTGCTCGCCGCGGCCCTCCACCTCAAGGGTGTAGTCGGTGCCCAGCTCCTCGGCGAGCAGGTCGCGCACGCTCTCGGCCCTCTGCACCGACAGGTTGTCGTTGTAGGCGTCGTCGCCGATGCTGTCGGTGTGGCCGATGACGGTGATGACGGGCTCGTCGGGATCGACGTTGCGGGCCAGGCTGGTGGCCGCGCGCCGCACCACGTCCTCGGCCTCGGAGGTCAGGTCCGAGCGGTCGAACTCGAACATGACGTCGGAGTGCAGGGAGATGATCTCCCGGTCGCCGTCGCGGGTGGTGGAGGCGATCTCGGAGTCCACGAAGCTCTGCACCCAGCCCTCGTCGGCCACGGCGTCCGCGTCCGGGCGTCGGTTGGCGAAGGTGAGGTTCTCCCCGCTCGGCGGCGGGTCGTCCGGGGTGAGGTGGTCGGCCCCGTTGGGGTCCTGCGGGTCGGCCCGCTCCTCCTCCACGTCCACGACCGGGATGCCGGTCATGGCCCCGAGCCCGCTGCCGACGAACGTGACCTGCCGGACCTCGTCGGGCAGTCGCGGGAAGTAGCGCACGTACTCGTTGGTGACCCCGTCGTGGACCGGGTAGAGGCCGTCCTGGTTGGGGCTCTCGGAGCCGTACTTGAGGCCCTCCCCGTCCAGGAACTGCCGGTAGACGCGGCCGGTGAGCGGATCGACGAGGGTGTGGGCCATGCTCATGTTCCGGTTGGGCCCGGTGAACTCGTCGAGGTAGGTGACCTCGTAGTACATGACGGTGTACTCGTCGGTGCGCTCCAGGCCGGTGACGGCGAAGCGCATCTCGTTGTCCCGGCCGGTGTCCTGGAAGATGCGGCCCTCACGGACGTAGGGGAACTCCTCCCTGACCTCGGGCGGGCCCGACGCGTTTCCGAAGGTCTCGGACCACCAGTCGGACACCCCCTCGGTGACCGTGCAGCCGCTGAGCAGGAGGCTGCCCGAGACCGCCAGCGCGACCAGGGGTAGGGGCGACTTCCTCGCCATGTGGGGGAACTCCGATCGTTGAGGAGACGTACGGGCAACATCCTCCTGCACCCGCGGGGCGGAACCGACCGCCCTGCCCGCTGTTGGCGGGTTACGTCCGCTTGGCGGCCGGTGCCCGGTGCGGGGCGATCCGGTCGGCGCGAAAGCCCCGGACGGGTCCCGGACGGGCCTCGAACGGGTTCCGGGAGCGGGGCCCGGAGGAGTCCCTGACGGGCGGCGGGGGCGCCCCGGACGGGTGACGGGCAACGGACAACGCTCCCGCGGTCGCCGACGGCCCCGCGTCACCGCAGGTCACGGGCTTTCTCGCGCGGTACGAAAAAAATTCCGCGGAAACACCCATCCGCCCCCGCGTCGGCCCCGAATGACCGACGTGACCACCGAGACACGCGGGAACACCCCGCCACGCGACAGGCGACGGGTCGTCGTCGGATCAGTCGTGGGGCTGCTCACGGTCGGCGCCTCACTGGGCACCGCCGAGCTGGCCGCAGGACTGCTCCGCACCGTGTCTCCGGTGGTCGCCGTCGGCGACACGGTCGTCGACACCACACCGCCCTCCCTGGTGGAGGCGGCGATCGACCTGCTGGGCAGAGCCGACAAGGTCGTGCTCGTGGCCGGGATCATCGTCGTCCTCCTGGGTGTCGGGGCCGTACTCGGCACGGCGTCGCTCCGGCGGCCCGTCGTCGGGTACACGGGGTTGGCGGTGTTCACCGCGGTCGGGCTGGCCGCCGTGCTTCCGCACCGCTCCGACGACCCGGGTACCCCGGTGCCCGTGCTCGTCGGGGCGGTCGCGGGGGCTCTGGCCCTGGCGCTCCTGGTGCGCGGCGCGCGCGGGACGCTCCGGCCCGAGGCGGACCCCGGACCACAGGGGGTGGGCGGTCCGAGGACACC
>NZ_QPFC01000353.1:0-4170 GCF_003427465.1 Nocardiopsis sp. TNDT3
GGCGCGGGGGATCCGCGTGGGGACCGCGAGGCACGCGAGCCGCGTGGGCACTGTGAGGCGCGCGGCGCCTCCGTGACCGGGCACGCGACACCGGCCTCAGGGCGGCGGAGGTATCACTCCGCCAGCTGCTCCTCCCCGAGTTCTGCCCCGGTGCTGTGGTACCGGCCCAGGGGCAGCATGAGGGGCCTGCCCGACGTGGGGTCGGTGATCACCTCGCTGCGCAGGCCGAACACGGCGTGCACCGTCTCGGGGGTGAGCACCTCCTCGGGCGTGCCCGCGGCGTGCAGCCGCCCGCCCGCGAGCGCGATGAGGTGGTCGGCGTAGCGCGCGGCCAGGTTGAGGTCGTGCAGGACCAGCACGATCGTCGTCCCCAGCGAACGGTTGAGGTCGGTCAGCAGGTCCAGCACCTCGACCTGGTGGCTGACGTCCAGGAACGTGGTGGGCTCGTCCAGCAGCAGCAGGTCCGTGCGCTGGGCCAGGGCCATCGCGATCCACACGCGCTGGCGCTGCCCGCCGGAGAGCTCGTCCACGGGCCTGTCGGCCAGGTCCACCGTCCGCGTCGCCTCCAGCGCCTCGGCCACGGCCTCGTCGTCCTCCCGGCTCCACCGCGAGAGCATCCTCTGGTGGGGGTGGCGGCCCCGCCCGACGAGGTCACTCACCGTGATGCCCTCCGGGGCGATCGGCGACTGCGGCAGCAGCCCGAGCGTGCGCGCCAGCTCCTTGGACGGCAGGCGGTGCACCTCCTTGCCGTCCAGGAGCACGTGCCCGACCCGGGGCGCGAGCAGCCGCGACATCGAGCGCAGCAGGGTGGACTTGCCGCACGCGTTGGCGCCCACGATCGCGGTGATCCTGCCGGGCGGGATGGTCAGGTCCAGCGACTCGATGACGACGCGGTCCTTGTAGCCGAGCGTCAGGTCCTCGACGAGCAGCGAATGGGCCGTGGTCAAAGCGAGCCTCCCACGCGGTTGGTGCGGACGATCAGGTAGACGAGGTAGGGGGCGCCGAGCACGCCGGTGACGACCCCGACCGGGTAGCGCGTCCCGAAGGCGTACTGCGCGCACAGGTCGGCGACCAGGATCAGCAGCGCCCCGACCAGCGCCGAGGGCACCAGCAGCGAGCCGTTCGGCCCCACCAGGCGCGCCGCGATCGGCCCCGACAGGAA
Organism: Nocardiopsis sp. TNDT3; assembly: GCF_003427465.1. Classification (NCBI taxonomy): domain Bacteria; kingdom Bacillati; phylum Actinomycetota; class Actinomycetes; order Streptosporangiales; family Nocardiopsidaceae; genus Nocardiopsis; species Nocardiopsis sp. TNDT3. The sequence goes on from NZ_QPFC01000353.1 coordinate 1,163, forward strand.
GGACACGAAGGCCACCGGCCCCGCCGCCGCGGTCGCGAAGGCGATGAGTCCCACCGCCCCGACGATCGCGACGAGCCGGGTCAGGTCCACGCGCACGCCCAGGGCCGAGGCGGTGTCGTCGCCGAGCTGGAGCGCGGACAGGTTGCCCGACTGGGACAGGAGCACGGGGGCGAGGACGACCAGCGCGACCAGCACCGGGACGGTCTGGTCCCAGCTGGCGCCGTTGAGGCTGCCGGTCAGCCACCGCATCGCCTCCTGCAGGTCCCACTGGGCGGCCTGGTCCAGGATGTAGTCGGTGACGCTGGTGAGCATGGCCGCGATGCCGATGCCGACCAGGATCAGGCGCGTCCCGGCGACCCCGTCCTTGAAGGACAGCGCGTACACGGCCAGCGCCACGAGCAGGCCCGCCGCGATCGCGAAGGCCGACACCCCGGCCTCGCCGAGCGAGAGCACCACGATCGCGAACACGGCCGCCGCGCTGGCCCCCGCGCTGATGCCGATGATGTCCGGGCTGGCCAGGGGGTTGCGCAGCATGGTCTGGAACGTCACGCCCGCGAGTCCGAAGCACAGCCCCGCCGCCACCGCGAGCACGGCCCGCGGCAGCCGGAGCCGCCCCACGGTGAACGAGGCGCCCGGCACGTCCTGGCCCAGGACCACCCGCACGACGTCGCCGGGCGGGTAGAAGGTCTGCCCGACCATCAGGGACAGGGCGAACACGAGGACGATCGCCACGGCCAGGGCGGCGATCACGACGCGCCGCCGGTAGGCGCGGCGCGTCCGGCCGCGGGCGACGGTCTCGACGGTGGAGGCGCTCACAGCTCACGCACCTTCTGACGGCGGACGATGTAGATGAAGAAGGGGGCGCCGATCAGCGCGGTCACGATCCCCACGTCGATCTCCGCAGGGCGCGCCACGATGCGGCCGACCACGTCCGCCGCGGTCAGCAGGGCGGCGCCGGTGAGCGCCGAGAACGGGATCAGCCACCGGTGGTCCACGCCCACGAGCAGGCGGCACACGTGCGGGACGACGAGGCCGACGAAGCTGATCGGGCCGGTCACGGCGGTGCTCGCGCCGCACAGCACGACCGCGCCGACGAAGGCCGCGCCCCGCGCGAGGGCGACGCGCTCGCCCAGGCCCGCGGCCAGTTCGTCGCCCAGGGCGAGCAGGTTGAGCGCGCGTGCCGACAGCAGGCACACGACGAATCCGGCCATGAGGAAGGGCAGCACCTGCGTGACGCTGTCGAAGGTCCCGCCGCCCACACCGCCGATCTGCCAGGACCGGACCCCGTCGGCGATGTCGGCGCGCGGGAGCACGACGGCCCTGATGAAGGAGGCCAGCGCCGCGGTGGTCGCGGCCCCGGCCAGGGCGAGTTTGAGCGGTGTGGCCCCGCCCCGCCCCAGGGAGCCGATCGTGTAGACGAACACCGTGGTCAGCCCCGCGCCGACGATCGCCACCCACACGAAGCTGGTCGCGGAGGCCAGGCCGAAGTAGGCGATGCCCGCGACGACGGCGAGCGAGGCGCCCATGGTCACGCCCAGGATGCCCGGGTCGGCCAGCGGGTTGCGGGTCACGCCCTGCATGACCGCCCCCGCCACGCCCAGGGCTGCTCCGGCGAGCACGGCCAGCAGCGTGCGGGGGATGCGCTTGGCCACCGCCGCCTGGTCGAAGTTCTCGGCCGCTCCGCCGAAGGCCGCCACGACGGCCGTCCAGGGCACGTCGCGCGAGCCGACCACGACCGAGGCGAACATGAGCGCGGCCAGTGCGCCCAGTACCACCAGCAGCCACAGGGTCTTGCCGCGCCTCGGGCGCCGCACGACGGCGGCGCCCGAGACGGCGGTCGAGGTGTCCGTCGTCACTACTGAGCCTCGTCAGCGGCCTCGGCGAGGAGCGACAGGTAGTCGTCCAGGACCCACGAGATCGACAGCGGGGTCGGGTTCGCGGCCGTGCCCAGCGGGTCGTCACCGGGGAGGTTGACGACGGAGCCGTTCTCCACGGCGGGCATCTGCGACAGCAGCGGGTCGCCCTCCAGGGTCCGCACCAGCTCCTCGCCGCCGTAGGTGACGATGATGTCCACGTCGTTGAACGCGTCCGCCTGCTCGGCGCTCTGGCTCAGGGAGAACTGGTCGGTCTCGGCCGAGGCGGTCGCGATGCTCTCCGGGGTCTCCATGCCCAGGTCCTCGAAGAACATGGCGCGCGTGTCGTGCGTGGTGTAGAAGCTGACCTCGCTCAGGTCCGTGGTGTCCACGTGGGTCAGGAACATCGCGGACCGGCCCTCGAACTGCGGGTACTCCGCGACCGACTCCTCGATCTCCTGCTCCAGGCCGGCGATGAGCTCCTCGCCCTCGGCCGCCATGCCCAGGGCCTGGCTGTTGAGCTCGATCATCTCCCGCCACGGGGTGCCCCAGGCGGTCTCGGGGTAGGCGACGACGGGGGCGATCTCGCTGAGCGTGTCGTAGTCCTCCTGGGTCAGCCCGGAGTAGGCGGCCAGGATCACGTCCGGCGCGGTGTCGGCGACGGCCTCGAAGTCGATGCCGTCCGTCTCGTCGAACAGGACCGGGGTCTCCGCGCCCAGTTCGGTGAGCTTCTCCTCGACCCAGGGCAGCACGCCGTTGCCGTCGTCGTCGCCGAAGTCGGCGGAGGCCATGCCGACCGGCACGACCCCCAGGGCCAGCGGGACCTCGTGGTTGGCCCAGTTCACCGTCGCGACCCGCTCGGGCTTGGACTCGATGGTCGTCGTGCCGAGCGCGTGCTCGATGGTGACGGGGGTCCAGTCCCCGGAACCGCCGTCCTCCCCGCCGGAGGAGTCGGAGGAGCCGTCGGAGGAGCAGGCGGCGAGCGCGACGGTGAGCAGCGCGGCGCCGGAGAGCGCGGCCAGCCTTGAAACGCGGGGCATGGTTTCCTTCCCATTGTGGCCGTGGGGCCTCAGCCATGGCGGTGCCATGGTCCGGCTCCCGCACCGCCCCGGCGCGCGCACGGGGGTGTGCGTCCGGGAGGGGACCGGTCGGGGT
>NZ_QPFC01000354.1:0-11201 GCF_003427465.1 Nocardiopsis sp. TNDT3
ACCTCGTGCCCTGGCCGGTCTCGGCGCGGGGCGCGGCCGCGCTCGCCGCCCAGGCCGCCCGTCTCGCCGACCACCTCGACGCCCACCCCGACCTCGCTCCCGCCGACGTCGGGCACACCCTGGCCACCGCCCGCGCCGACCTGCCCGACCGCGCGGTGGTCCTGTCCGCCGACACCGACGGCTTCCGCGAGGCCCTGCGCGCCCTGGCCGAGGGTCGCGACACCGCCGCCGTCGTGCGCGGGCGCGTGCGCGAACAGGCCAAGACCGCCCTGGTCTTCCCCGGCCAGGGGTCGCAGTGGATCGGCATGGCCGTGTCCCTGATGGACACCGTCCCCGAGTTCGCCGACCGGATCGACCAGTGCCAGAAGGCGTTCGCGTCCCACCTGGACTGGTCCCTGGCCTCCGTGCTGCGCGGTGAGCCCGGAGCGCCCGGTCTGGAGCGCATCGACGTGGTCCAGCCGGTGCTGTTCGCCGTGATGGTCGCCCTCGCGGACCTGTGGCGCGCCCACGGCCTGCGCCCCTCGGCGGTCGTCGGCCACTCCCAGGGCGAGATCGCCGCCGCCCATGTGGCCGGGGCCCTCAGCCTGGAGGACGCCGCGCGCGTGGTCATCACCCGCAGCCGCCTGCTCACCTCCCTGGTCGGCCGGGGCGCCATGGCCACCCTGGCGCTGTCCGCCGACGAGGCCGCCAAGCGCATCGGGCCCTGGGAGGGGCAGCTCTCGGTGGCCGTCGTCAACGGACCCGGCACCGTGGTCGTGGCCGGGGACAAGCAGGCCGTCGCCGAACTGGTCGGGGACTGCGAGGCCGACGGGATCAAGGTCCGCCGCATCCACGAGGACGTCGCCGGGCACTCGCCGCACGTGGAGGCCCTGCGAGCGGACCTGGTCGCGGCGCTCGCCGACATCCGTCCCCGGCCCACCAACCTCCCCCTGTACTCCACCGTCACCGGGGAGCGCATCGAGGGCACCGCCCTGGACGCCGAGTACTGGTACCGCAACCTGCGCCGGACCGTGCTGTTCGAGCCCGCGGTCCGCGCCCTGCACGAGGCCGGATTCACCGCGTTCGTGGAGGTCAGCAGCCACCCGGTGACCACCTACGGCATCCAGCAGACCGTGGAGGCGGCGGGCGGCGACGAGTCCGCGGTCCTGCACACCCTGCGCAGGGAGGAGGGCGGTTACGGGCACTTCCTCACCGCCCTGGCCCGGGCCCACGTGAGCGGCGTGGCCGTGGACTGGACGCGCGCCCACGCCCCCCACGCTCCCCGGGCCGTGGAACTGCCCACCTACGCCTTCCAACGCGACCGGTACTGGCTGGTCCCCGGCCGGGCCTCGGACGTGCTCGGCTCCGGTGCGGACCCGGCCGGGCACCCGCTGCTCGGCGCCGCGGTGGACCTGCCCGACGGGGAGGGGCACCTGTTCACCGGCCAGCTGTCCCTGGCCACGGCACCCTGGCTCGCCGACCACGCCGTGGGCAGCACGGTCGTCCTGCCCGGCGCCGCCCACCTGGACCTGGTCCTGCACGCCGCCGAGCACGTGGGCCTGCCGAGCGTGGCCGAGCTGACCCTGCTCGCGCCCCTGGCCCTGCGCCCGGGCGCCGACACCCGGCTCCAGGTAGCGGTGTCCGGACCCGACGCCTCCGGGCGGCGCTCCGTCCGGGTGCACGCGCGTCCCGCCGACCGGTCCGACGGGTGGACCCTGCACGCCGAGGGCCTCCTCGAACCCGCCTCCGCACCCGGAACCGCGTCCGCCCAGACCGCCCCGCCACCGGAGGCCGAACCCGTGCCCGTGGACGGCCTGTACGCCGACCTGGCCCGCGACGGCTACGGCTACGGCCCCGCCTTCCAGGGACTGCGCGCGGCCTGGCGCGAGGGCGGACGGGTGTGGGCCGAGGCGCGCCTGCCCGACGGCCACCGCGAGGACGCCGCCGCCTTCGGCGTGCACCCCGCCCTGCTGGACGCCGCCCAGCACGCCATCGCCCTGACCGCGCCCGGGGAGAGCGGCCGGGTACGGCTGCCCTTCTCCTGGACGGGCGTGCGCCTGTACGCGTCCGGGGCCGATCACCTGCGGGTGCACGTCAGCCCGGTGGGCCCCGACGAGTACGCGCTGACCATGACCGACACCGACGGCAACCCCGTCCTGACCGCCGAGTCCCTGGCCGTGCGCCCCGTCGACGCCGCGCGTGTGGAGGAGGAGGCCAGGCGGGCCCTGCCCCGGGAGCTGTACGCCCTGGAATGGCCCACCGTGGACTTGGCCGACACCGGGCCGCTCCCGGCCCTGGCCGTCCTGGCTCCCGACACCACCGGACTGACCGAGGCGCTCGCCCGCACCGGTGCCGTCGTGCACCTGGTCACCGGCCTGGAGGAGCTGCGCGAACTGCCCGGGGAGACCGTCGTCCTGGCGCCCTTCGCCGCCGCGGTCCCGGAGGCGGGCACCGCGCGGGTGGAGACCGCCGAGGAGACGCCCGCGGCCTCGGGCGCGGGCGTCCCCGAGGCCGCGGGCGCCAGTCTGCGGCGGGCGCTGGAACTGCTCCAGGAGTGGAGCGCCGACGAGGGCGCGACCGACCACCGCCTCATCGTCGTCACCCGGGGCGCGGTCGCGGTGGCCCCGGAGGAGGACGTCACCGACCTCGTCCACGCCCCGCTGTGGGGTCTGCTGCGCTCCGCGCAGGCCGAACAGCCCGACCGGTTCACCGTCGTGGACCTGGACGGTTCCGACGCCGCTGCCGCCACGCTCACGAGGGCCCTGGCCAGCGGCGAACCGCAGCTCGCGCTGCGCGGTTCCACCGCGCACGCCCCCCGCTTCACCAGGGCGCGCGTCCCGGGGGAGTCCGCCGCCCCCGACCTCGGCGGCGGAACCGTCCTGGTCACCGGCGCCACCGGCGTGCTCGGCTCGGCGGTCGCCCGCCGCCTGGTCGAGCGCCACGGCGCGCGCGACCTGCTGCTGCTCAGCCGCCGGGGCGGCGGCGCGCCCGGCGCGACCGCGCTGGTGGAGGAGCTGACCTCCCTGGGCGCACGAGCCGCGTTCGCGGCGTGCGACGTCTCCGACGCGGACGCCCTGGCCGCCGTCATCGACGCGGTGCCCGAGGAACGGCCCCTGCGGGCGGTGGTGCACGTCGCCGGGGGCATCGACGACGGTGTGCTGGCCACCCTGACCCCCGAGAGCCTCGACGCGGTGATGCGGCCCAAGGCCGACGCCGCCCACCACCTGCACCGGCTGACCGAGCACCTGGACCTGGCGGCGTTCGTGCTCTTCTCCTCGGCCGCGGGCGTCCTGGGCAGCCCGGGCCAGGCCAACTACGCCGCCGCGAACACCTTCCTGGACGCCCTGGCCCACCACCGCCGCTCCCGGGGCATGGCGGCCCAGTCGCTGTCGTGGGGCCTGTGGGAACGGCTGGGCGAGGCCGGTTCGCACCTGGAGGCCGCCGACATCTCACGCCTGCGCCGTCTGGGCATGGCGCGGACCCTGGAGCAGCGGGAGGCCCTGGACCTGCTGAACGCCGCGCTGGCCTGCGGAGCGCCCCACCTGGTTCCGCTGCCGCTGGACCTGGAGGGCGTGCGCGACCGCGCCGCCCGCACCGGTCAGGTGCCGCCGCTGATGCGCGGACTGGTCCGCCAGCCCCGATACCGCGCCTCCAAGGGCGGGGCCGCCGAGGGGGCGGGCGTGTCCGCGGCGCTGGCGGCCAGCACCGGGGAGGAGCGCGAGCGCCTGCTGCTGGAGCTGGTGGGCGCGCTCACCACCGAGGTGCTGGGCCGTCCCGGGGACGAGAGCCCCGACCCCGACCAGGACTTCCTCGAGTTGGGCATGGACTCGCTCACCGCCGTGGAACTGCGCAACGAGCTGCGCGCTGCGACGGGGCTGCGTCTGACCGCGTCGGTGGTGCTGGCGCACTCCACGCCCGCCCGGCTGGCCCGCCACCTGGCCGCAGAACTTCCCGAGCCGGGGAGCGCCGCGCCGACCGCCGTCGCGGACACGGCCGGGGCCGACCCCCTGGAGGGGGCCGTGCCGCTGTTCCGCGAGTCGTGCCGCCAGGGGCGGATCGCCGACGGCATCCGCATGGTCCAGGCGGCCTCCCGCCTGCGCCCGGAGTTCACCGGTCCGGAGGACTTCGGCGCGCTGCCGCGCCCGGTCACGGTGGCCCGGGGACCGGTGCTCCCGCGCATGGTCTGCCTGCCGTCGCTGGTCATGGTGTCGGGCGTTCAGGAGTACGCGCGCTTCGGCGCGGCCCTCCAGGGGCTGCGCGAGGTCGTGGTCCTGCCCCAGCCCGGCTTCACCCCGGGGGACCCGCTGCCCCGGACCCTGGAGGCGGCCCTGGCCGTGCAGGCCCGGGCCGTGCGCGAGGTGGTCGGCGACGAACCCTACGTGCTGGTCAGCCGCTCCTCCGGCGGGTGGGTGACACACAGCGTCGCCACCCTCATGGAAGCCGGGGGGCACGCGCCCGGGGCGGTGGTCCTGATGGACACGCCCATGCCCGAGGAGCCCACCGCCTTCCCGATCATCCAGGCCGGAGTGCTGGAGCGCGAGACCCGGTTCGGGCTGATGGACGGCACCCGGGTCACCGCCATGGGACGCTACATCGGACTGTGCGCGGACTGGGAGCCCGCGCCCACCGCTGTGCCGACCCTGGCCGTGCGCCCCGGACAGCAGATGCTCGACGCCTCGGGGACGCCGATCGGCGGCCGGGACTGGCGGTTCGACTGGCCGCTGCCGCACGAGGCCGTCGACGTGGACGGCGACCACATCACCATGCTGGAGGAGCACGGGCCGGACACGGCGCTGACCGTCCACCGCTGGTTGGAGGAGCACGTCCGTTAGCGCGCGGACGGACCCGTGCCCTCCGCCGTGGGGCTTCCTGCGGCGAGGTCCGAGAGCCGACTCCGGCGAGGGCACGGGCCAGGGCCCGGGCATCACATCGGGCACGCCTTCGGCCGGTCCGCCGGGCGGCGGCGTACGGACGGGTCCCGGCGCCGCGCCGCCGGGAGGGGCGCACGCTACGGTTTTCCGCCGCGTCCGGGCCCGCGGAACAGAACTGGCCCGCCGGGCGTTGGCCGGTACGTGCCCGCGGCGCCCCTTCGCCCGCCCGCGACCGCGCGCCCACCGCGCGGACCCGGCGGCGAAAACCGGTTGCCGTCCCTCCTACCCTTGACTACTGATGAGCACCACCACGCCCGCGCCCGCCGCGGACACGCTGCGTTCCCGGCTGCGCGACCTCATGCCCTCGGACCGCCACCGGCTCCGTCGGCGTATCGACGGCCTGGCCAAGATCGGCGACGAGCGCCGCCGCGCCTCCGTCGCCGCCCAGATCTCCGGGGACGTCGACGAGGCGCTCCTGCGCGTGAACCTGCGCCGCGAGTCCGTGCCCGAGCTGAGCTACCCCGAGTCCCTGCCGGTCAGCTCCCGGCGCGACGACATCGCCGAGGCCATCCGCGACCACCAGGTCGTCATCGTCGCCGGTGAGACCGGCTCGGGCAAGACCACCCAGCTGCCCAAGATCTGCCTGGAGCTCGGGCGCGGCGTCATGGGCACCATCGGCCACACCCAGCCCCGGCGGCTGGCCGCCCGCACCGTCGCCGAGCGCATCGCCGAGGAGATCGGCACCCCGCTGGGCGAGACGGTCGGCTACAAGGTCCGCTTCACCGACTCCTCCAGCGACAGCACCCTGGTCAAGCTGATGACCGACGGCATCCTGCTCGCCGAGATCCAGCACGACCGCATGCTGCGCCAGTACGACACGCTCATCATCGACGAGGCCCACGAGCGCAGCCTCAACGTCGACTTCCTTCTGGGCTACCTCAAACAGCTGCTGCCCCGGCGCCCCGACCTCAAGGTCGTCATCACCTCGGCCACCATCGACCCCGAGCGCTTCTCCCGCCACTTCGACGACGCCCCCATCGTCGAGGTCTCCGGGCGCACCTACCCGGTCGAGGTCCGCTACCGGCCCATCTCCGAGGAGATCCTCGACCCCGAGGAGAAGAACCCGGGCGGCGGCACCGACCGCGACCAGACCCAGGCCATCCTGGACGCCGTGGACGAGCTCGGCCGCGAGGCCCCCGGCGACGTGCTGGTCTTCCTCAGCGGCGAGCGCGAGATCCGCGACACCGCCGAGGCCCTGGAGAAGAGGAAGCTCCCGGGAACCGAGGTCCTGCCGCTCTACGCGCGCCTGTCCACGAGCGAGCAGAGACGCGTGTGGTCCTCGCACAGCGGACGGCGCATCGTCCTGGCCACCAACGTCGCCGAGACCTCCCTGACCGTCCCCGGCATCAAGTACGTCATCGACCCCGGCACCGCGCGCATCTCCCGCTACTCCCACCGCACCAAGGTGCAGCGCCTGCCCATCGAGGCGGTCTCCCAGGCCTCCGCCAACCAGCGCAAGGGCCGCTGCGGCCGCGTCTCGGAGGGCATCTGCATCCGGCTGTACTCGGAGGAGGACTTCCTCTCCCGCCCCGAGTACACCGACCCCGAGATCCTGCGCACCAACCTGGCCTCGGTCATCCTCCAGATGGCCGCCCTGGGGCTGGGCGACGTCGCGGCCTTCCCGTTCGTGGACGGCCCCGACCACCGCCAGATCAAGGACGGCGTCAACCTCCTCAACGAGCTGGGCGCCCTGCACCCCGACGAGTCCGGGGGCAAACGCAGGCTCACCCCGATGGGCCGCCGCCTGGCCCAGCTGCCCATCGACCCCCGCCTGGGCCGGATGGTCCTGGAGGCCGAGGAGCGCGACTGCCTGGGCGAGGTCCTGGTCATCACCGCGGCCCTGTCCATCCAGGACCCGCGCGAGCGGCCCACGGACAAGCAGCAGCAGGCCCAGCAGGCGCACGCCAGGTTCACCGACAAGGAGTCGGACTTCCTGGCCTACCTCAACCTGTGGAACCACCTGCGCGAGAAGCAGCGGGAGCTGTCGGGCAACCAGTTCCGCAGGTTGTGCCGCGATGAGTACCTCAACTACCTGCGCGTACGCGAGTGGCAGGACATCCACGGCCAGCTCAGGCAGGTCCTGCGCTCCATGGGAGTGGAGGTGCCGCACCCCCGCGAGGAGGCCGCCGACCCCCGCGGCGTGCACATGTCCCTGCTGGCCGGACTCCTGTCGCACGTGGGCCTCAAGGACCCCGAGAAGCACGAGTACCTGGGCGGACGGGGCGCCCGCTTCGCCGTCTTCCCCGGTTCGGCGCTGTTCAAGAAGCAGCCCCGCTACGTGATGGCCGCCGAACTGGTGGAGACCTCCAAGCTCTGGGGCCGCATGGTGGCCCGGATCGAACCCGAGTGGGCCGAGGAGCTGGCCGGGGACATCGTCAAGCGCAGCTACAGCGAGCCGCACTGGGAGCGCAAGCGCGGCGCCGTCATGGCCTTCGAGCGCGTCACCCTCTACGGCGTGCCCATCGTCGTGCAGCGCAAGGTCTCCTACGGAAGGATCGACCCCGAACTGTCCCGGGAGCTGTTCATCCGCCGCGCCCTGGTCGAGGGCGACTGGGAGACCCGCCACCACTTCTTCCACGACAACCGCAAGCTCCTGGACGAGGTGGAGGACCTCGAACACCGCGCCCGGCGCCGCGACATCGTCGTGGACGACGAGACGCTGTTCCAGTTCTACGACGCCCGCCTGCCGGACTCGGTGGTCTCGGCCGCGCACTTCGACTCCTGGTGGAAGAAGGCCCGCCGCACCGAGCCCGAGCTGCTGGACTTCACCCGCGAGGAACTCATCAACGAGGGCGCGGGTGCGATCAGCGAGGACGACTACCCGGACGTGTGGCGCCAGGGCGAGTTCACCTTCCCGCTCAGCTACCAGTTCGAGCCGGGCAGCGACTCCGACGGCGTCACCGCGCGCGTCCCGGTGAAGTTCCTCAACCAGGTGGAGGACACCGGGTTCGACTGGCAGATCCCGGGTCTGCGCGACGAGCTGGTGACCGCGCTCATCCGCTCGCTGCCCAAGCCGCTGCGCCGCAACTTCGTCCCCGTCCCGGACAACGCCGCCCGCGCCCTGGCCGGGCTGGTCCCCTACGAGGGGCCGCTCACGGCGGCGCTGGCCGCCGAGCTGACCCGGATGGCGGGGGAGCGGATCGCCCCCGGCGACTTCCAGCTGGACCGGGTGCCCGACCACCTGCGCATCACCTTCCGGGCCGTGGACGACCGGGGCCGGACCCTGGCCGAGTCCAAGGACCTGGAGAAGCTGCGCGCCAAGCTCAAACCGCGCCTGCGCGAGGCCATCTCGGCCGAGGCCAAGGGCGTGGAGAAGAAGGGCCTGACCTCCTGGGACTTCGGCCCGCTGGAGCAGACCCTGGAGCGCAAGGCGCTGGGGCCCAAGGTCAAGGGCTACCCGGCGCTCGTGGACGAGGGCGACAGCGTCGCGATCCGCATCTTCGACACCCGTCCCGAACAGCGCGCCGCGATGTGGGCGGGCACCCGCCGACTGCTGCTGCTCACCGTGCCGTCCGTGGCGAACGTGGTGAGCAAGGGGCTCAACAACCCCGACAAGCTGGCCCTGGCCGACAACCCGCACGGTTCGATCCGCAGGATGCTCGACGACGCCGAGGCGGCCGCGGTCGACCACCTGCTCGCCCGCGAGGGCGGGCCGGTGTGGAACGGCGAGGACTTCGCCAAGCTCGCCGACCGGGTGCGCGCCGACCTCGGCGACACCCTGGCCGAGATCCTGGACAGGTCCGCGCGCGTCCTGGTGCTGTGGCGCAAGGTGTCCAAGAAGGTCAAGGGGACCACGTCCCTGGCGGTGCTGCCCTCGCTCAACGACGTGCAGGGCCAGCTCGGCGACCTGGTGGGCGAGGGGTTCGTGACCCGCACCGGCCTGGCCCGCCTGGACGACCTGCACCGCTACCTGCGCGGGGTGGAGTACCGGCTGAACAAGCTGCCGGAGAACCCGCGCCGCGACCAGGTGAACATGTCCAAGGTGGAGCAGATGCGCCAGGCCGTGGCCAAGCTGCGCGGGAGCCTGCCGCCCGGCCGCGCGGCCGACCCGGACGTGGCGGAGCTGCGCTGGATGCTGGAGGAGTACCGGGTGAGCCTGTTCGCGCAGGAGCTGCGCACGGCCTACCCGGTCTCGGACAAGCGCATCCTGAAGGCGGTCGAGGCCGTCAAGGCCGCCGAACGCAAGTAGGGGTCGCGGCCGTCGGGGCGTCCCGGCGGCCTACTGCGAAAGAGCCCTGCCCGGTTGACCGGGCAGGGCTCATCGTCATTCGAGCGTCTTGGCGATGTCGCTCATCTTGCGGTACAGGCGCATGCTCCCGGGGATTCCGCGGAACCCGTGTTTCTCGTAGAAGGTGTGCGCGTCCTCGTCCAGGGCGTCGACCACGAGGAACCGGACCGCGAAGACCTGGTTGCCCGCCAGCGCCCGTTCGAAGGCGTCCACCAGCAGAACCGGGCCGAGACCCTGTCCCTGGTAGCGGGTGTGCAGTGCGAGCCGCGCCAGCAGCACCGCGGGAATCCTGTGCATGCTGCCCCGCGCCAGGGTTTTGGGCAGCTCCTCCCTCTCCAGGCTCATGGAGGTGAAGGAGTAGTAGGCCGCCACCTCCGTGCTGCCCTCCTCGCACCAGACGAAGGTGGCGGCGGTGTTGTTGGCCCGGGCGTGCAGCGCGCTTCTGCGCAGCCAGGAGTCCAGTTCCTCCTTCCCGCAGGAGAAGGAGTCGGTCCGGTGCGCCCGCTGGAGGGGCTGGCAGACGAACACGTTCGGATTACCTCTTCACGATGGAACGGTGCTTGCGCACCGCGGAGGCCAGTTCCTCGATCGGCTGCGCGGGTTCCTCCAGGGAAGCGACCATGGCGTCGAAGAACGCTGCGGGGACCGTCGTGGTCTGCTCGCGTTCCACGATCTCCTCGGCCGCCTCCCGGGCTACCCGGACAACGAACTTGGAAGTGGACTCGTGGCTGATACGGGCCGCCTCGAGGAGCAGGTCCTTGTCCTCGGGCGTAAGGCGGACTTCGATGCGTTCTGTGGCGGTGCTCATACGATGGGTTCCTCTGGGGTGGGCGACCTTCCGCCCAGTTGCTGTCACAGCCAGGCGGGAGTGTAACCAATTGTACGGTACTTGTACGTAACTCTCCATCGGGAAGTGGTGTTCCATGGAGTAGGCGCACCATCGCGTTCTGTTCAGGTGGCGGGCCGGAGGCAGGTTCTGCACCGTTTGGGGCAGTCTTGCGCCGGGCTGGGAAAGTACTTCGGGACACCGGGCTCGCCGGGTCCGCTCTCATAGCTGAGGATCAGGGCCTGTAGCATGCGCCGTGTGCCTCAGTGGTGTAGACCACTGTCGGGCGGACATCACAGGCGCGAGGGAAGCGAGGCCCCCGGTGGGCGAATCGGCGGACAGCTCGGTGGACGGCAAACGGCTCCTGCTGGTGGGCACCTACACCCCCGACTCCGACCCTCCCGGGGAGGGCGAGGGGATCTACCGCGTCTGGTTCGACCCCATGACCGGCGAGATGACCCACGGCGGCGCCGCCGCCCGCACCCCCGGCCCGTCCTTCCTCGCCTTCCGCGAGGACCCGCCCACGGTCTACGCGGTCAACGAGCGCGAGAAGGGCACCGTCACCGCCTTCCGGATCGACGGCGGGGCCGGACTCACCGAACTGGGCCAGTCCCCGACCGGCGGCGGGTCGCCCTGCCACGTGCTCGCGCGCGGCTCCGAACTGGCGGTGACCAACTACGCCAACGGCGTGGCCACGCTGTACGCCCTCGCCGGGGACGGCTCCCCCGGCGAGGCGGTGGCGGAACTCGCGCACTCCGGAAGCGGCCCGGTCACCGACCGCCAGGAGGGGCCGCACGCGCACAGCACCGCCGCCCCCGACGACCATCACCTGCTGGTGGCCGACCTGGGCACCGACGAGCTGCGCGTCCTGCGCGGCGGCGAGGAGGTCGGCGCCGTCTCCCTGCCCCCGGGCACCGGCCCCCGGCACACGGCCGTCCTCGGCGAGTACCTCTACGTGGCGGGTGAGCTGGACTCGCGCGTGCACGTCCTGCGATGGAACCCCGACGAAGGCACCGCCGAGCACCTGGGCTCCGTCGAGGCCACCGGAGAGGAGGCCGCAGGCGAGAACTTCCCCGCCGAGATCCTCAGCAACGGCGACCACGTGTACGTGTCCAACCGGGGCGCGGACACGATCGCCACCTTCGCCGTCCGCGACGGCGGCGCCCGTCTGGAGCACGTCGCCGACACCCCGGCCGGAGGGCCGTGGCCGCGCAACTTCACCGTCGTGCGCGGCCAC
>NZ_QPFC01000355.1:0-6351 GCF_003427465.1 Nocardiopsis sp. TNDT3
GCCCCTGGTCCGCGCCGCCCTGGGCGGTGACGCCGAGGGGGCGGCGGCGGAGTCGGAACGGCTGCGTCCGCTGTGGGAGTTGTTCGCCTCCCACGGCAGCCTGCGCGTGGTCGCCGCGATCGCCGAACACCTGGGGCTGGTGGCCCCGCGCTGCCTGCCCCGCCCGATCCTGGGACTGCCCGCCGCCGAGCGGGAGCGGGTGGCCCGTGTGGTCGAACAGCTGGGCCTGGCCTGAACGGCGCCTGTGGGGACGTCCCCCACGAGAGCGTGTGGCCGCCTGCGTCCCCGGCAGCCGCTCAGGCGCGCGAGAGGAGGAACGGGCTCTCGGAGCCGACTCGCACGGGCTGCTCGAAGCCGTTGCTCATGACAGTCCCCGAGTCCGCCGACTCCGGAGACAGCCCCCAGGGCGTCCGCGCCGCGACACGGGAAATACGGTTGCGGCCGGGACGCACCGGGCCCAGGATGATCCGGTGCAGACCCGAGAGACCACACTCGACCTCGGCCACGACGCCCTGGCCGCGCTGGACTTCGGCGGCGCGGGCGCCCCGGTCCTCCTCGTTCACGGCAGCGGGCACAACGCGGCCGTCTGGACGGACGTGGCGGCCCACCTGACCGACCACTGCCGCGTCGTCGCCGTCGACCTGCGCGGACACGGCCGGACCAGGGCCGACTCCCACGACGCGGAACAGTACTGGCGCGACCTCGCCGGCGCGGTCCGGGCCCTCGGCTGGGAGGACCCCGTCCTGGTCGGGCACTCGCTGGGCGGTTACGCCGTCACCGCCGTGGCCGCCAGCGGGCTGGTCCGCCCCGCCGCGGTGTGCGTCGTCGACGGGCTCGTCCTGGACACCCGGGAGCAGGCCGTGGCCAACCAGGAACGCTGGACCACGCCCGAGGCGATGGAGCGGGTGCGCGCCCGGTTCGGCTACGGGTGGGCCGCCACCCCGGAACAGGCGCGCGAGTACATCGAGCGCGGTGTGCGGGAGGCCCCCGGGGACGAACTCAACCGGGACTGCCGCCCCGGCCTGGTGCGCGGCGTGCTGGAGCGCTCCTTCAGCAGGGACCAGCACACGTGGCTGCGGCGTCCGACCGCCGAGCAGATCGCGGTGATCAGCGCCCCCGCGCCGGACGCGGCCGTCTACCCCAGCGTGGACGTCTACGAGCGCCTCACCTGCCCGCTCACGGTCGTCCTTCCCGACGGGGGCTTCTACGCCGCGCGCCGCGACGAGGTACGGGCCCTCGTCGCCGCACGCCCGGAACGCACACTCGTGGAGATGCGCACACACCACAACGTGCCCATGGCCCGCCCGGAGGAACTCGCCCGCGTCATCTGGGACGTCGTGCGCGCCCGACCCACCGCATAACCGGAGAACACCTGTGACACACCGCCTCCAGCAGCGTTCCGTACGCGAGTACCCCGTGGCCGCGCAGGGCTCCGGCCCGTACGGCATCACCGCCGGGACCGACGGTTCGCTGTGGGTCACGCTCGTCCACCACGGCCGGATCGCCCGTATGACACCGGACGGCTCCACGACCGTGTACCCGCTGGACTCCACCGCGTGCGCGCCCTCGCTCATCACCACGGGCCCCGATCACGCGCTCTGGTTCACCCGTACCAAGGACGACAGGATCGGCCGCATCACCGCGGACGGGAAGGCCGACTCCTTCGCGCTGCCGACCCCTGGCGCCCAGCCCTTCGGCATCACGGCCGGGCCCGACGGGGCACTGTGGTTCACCGAGATGAACGCTGACCGCATAGGCCGTATCACCACCGACGGGGAGGTCACCGAGTTCCCCCTGCCGACGAGGGGAGGGTTCCCGTCGTTCATCGCCTCCGGGCCCGACGGAGCCCTGTACTTCACCCTCAACCAGGCCGACGCCGTCGGCCGCGTCACCGTCGGCGGGGACGTGACCCTTCATCCCCTCCCGACCGGCCAGGCGGGACCCGTCGGTATCACCGCGGGTCCGGACGGCGCCCTGTGGTTCGTGGAGATCGCCGCGGGCCAGATCGGCCGCCTCACCACGGACGGACGCATCCGGGAGTTCCCCCTCCCCCGGCGCGACTCACGCCCCCACGCCATCACCGCGGACCCCGAAGGGGGCTGCTGGTTCACCGAGTGGGGCGCGAACCGCGTCGGGCACATCACGGCGGGGGGCGACATCGACCTGTTCGACCTGCCCGCGCCCTCCCGCGAACCCCACGGCGTCGCGGTCACCGCGGACGGAACGGTCTGGGTCGCCCTGGAGACCGGCGGTATCGCCTCCCTGGCGCCGTGAGGCCCCGCGACCCGGCGCTCACGCCGGTTCGCGGTCCGCGTTCGCGGGTGTGCCCGCCGCACGGGCCGGTTCCACGGGCGGCGTTCCCGGGCCGGAAGCCGGTGCCAGGGCGAGCGTGACCGGGACCAGGGCGATGAGCCCCAGCCCGAACCACCCCGCGCCGGTCAACGCCTCCCCGACGACCAGGACCGCCAGGAGCGCCGCGACCGCGGGTTCGCTCAGCGTGACCGTGGTGGCCGTGCTCGCCGAGACCCGGGTCAGGCCGAAGCCGAAGAAGAGGTAGCCCAGGAACATGGGCACCAGCGCCATGTAGGCGGCCACCGTGAAGGCCTGCGCGGAGGCCAGGAGGGGGGCGCCGGTGAGCACGAGCACCGGCATCAGCAGCACGCCGCCGCAGCCGAAGACCGCCCCCATGGACGCCGCCCGGTCGACGCCGCGCCCCATGAGGGTGTGCGCCGCCCAGGAGAACGCGGCGTAGGTGAGGCCCGCCACCAGCCCGAGCGCGACACCGGCCGCGGTCCCGCCGGGCGAGGCGGCGGGGGCGGCCGTGTTCGACACGCACAGCAGCACGCCGCCGACGATGCCCACCGCCGCGGCCAGCATCCACCACCGGCTCAGCGGTGTGCGCTGGACCACCAGTTCCAACAGGCCGGAGGCCAGCGGTGCCGACGCCAGGGACACCACGGTGCCCACCGCCACCCCCGCCAGGTGCATCGAGCCGTAGAACGCCAGGGGGTAGACGCCCACGGCCAGGGCTCCCACCGCCACCAGGGGCAGGTTCTCCCGCAGCCGGGGGCGGGCCGCCGCCAGCGCGGGCAGGGCGATCAGCGCCTGGAGCAGGCCGCCGATCCCCAGGGCGGCCGAGCCGATGGCCAGGGGCCCGGCCTGCGGGGCGAAGGTGGCGGCGGTGCCGGTCGTGCCCCACAGGACGGAGGTGACCGTGATGGCCGCGATGCCCAGCGTCCGGTGGCGGTTCACAGCGCGTCCACCAGGGCCGCGGCGATCGCGCGTGCCTCCAGGAGCCGGTCCGGCGCTCCCTCCAGTCCGGCCCGGGCCATGGAGCCCTCCAGCAGGAACGAGCAGTGCCGGGCGGTGCGCGCCGCCGTGTCGGGGTCGGTGATCTGCTCCAGGTGCCCGGCCACGAGCGCCTCGACCTGCTCCTTGTGCTCGCGCACCCGCTCCCTGCCCGGTGCGCCCGCGGGGAGTTCGGCCGCGGCGTTGAGCAGCCCGCAGCCGCGGAACCCGTGCTCGTAGGCGGCCGAGGCGTGGTCGACGTAGGCGTCGAACACCGCCAGTACCCCCTCCCGGGGGGTGTGGGCCTCCTCCAGTCGGCGCCGGTACAGGTCGAGCCACTCCCGGTGCCGTTCCTGGAGGTAGGCCAGCGTCAGCTCCTCCTTGGAGGAGAAGTTGTTGTACAGGCTCATCTTGGCCACGCCGGCCTCGGCGGTGACCGCGTCGATGCCGGTGGCGGTCATGCCGTGGGCGTAGAACAGCCGCGCCGCCGCGCCGAGCAGCTTCTCCCTGGCCGATCCCGCACGCGGCCGGGCCTCCTCGACCTGCGCCATGGTGCACCTCCGCTATCGGACTAGGTAGACCAGTCTACCTATAACCGGTGGCGGACCTCTCCAGCGGGCCGGGCGCTTACGGGCCGTGGTCGCGCGCCCCGGGATGGTCTCCGACGTCACCGCCCGGAGGGTGGAGCCCGCGGGCGGCCGTCGCTTCAGCCGTCGGTCGCGTCCGCCGGAATACGGATGACGAGCAGGGCGGCGTCGTCGTCGTTGCTTCTCGGCCGTGCGCGCTCCAGCAGCTGGTCGGCGAAGGAGTTCAGGGGGCGGTGCGCGAGGGAGGCCGCGTGCTGGCGCATACGTCTGAGGCCCGTGTCCAGTGACTGCCCCCGGGCTTCGACCAGGCCGTCCGTGTAGAACACGAGCGTGGACCCGGGCGGCAGGGCGATGCGCGCGTCGGCGCGCGGCCGCGCCATCCCCGTGCCGAGCAGGACCCCGCTCCCCTCCTCCAGGTAGTGGGCGATGCCGTCGTGGTGGACGAGCAGGGGCGGGGGGTGGCCGGCGCTCGACCACAGCAGTTCCCACCGTCCGGCCTCGTCGACCGTCAGGTGGGCCAGGACGAGGGTCGCCATGTAGACGTCGCTGATGTGCTCCAGGGCCTGGTCCATGCGCTCCAGCGTGCGGTGGGGGGACTGCTCCTGTGCCCAGGTGTAGGCCCGGAGCATGTTGCGGAGCTGGGCCATCCCGGCCGCCGCGTCCAGGTCGTGGCCGACGACGTCGCCGATGACCAGGGCCGTGTCGCCGCGGGGCAGGGGGAAGGCGTCGTACCAGTCACCGCCCACGTGCGAGACGTCTGGTGCGGGCAGGTACCGGGCGGTCATCTCCGCTCCCGCCAGCCGGGGGAGCTGGGGCAGCAGGTAGCGCTGCATGGTCTCGGCGACCTGGCGCTGGCGCTGGTAGTGGCGCGCGTTCTCCAGGGCCAGGCCGATGCGTCGGGCGATGTCCTCCAGAAGGGCGAGATCGTCGCGGGCGAAGGGGTGCTGGGAGCCCGTGCGCCCCAGGGTCACGGCGCCCAGCACCTCCCGGGGCCCGCGGATGGGGGCGATGGCCGCGGTGTTGATGCCCGTCGCCTCGAACAGCCTGCGCTGCTCCACCGCGATACCCGTGTCGGGCGGACCGGAGTAGATCTCACGGTTGACGAGGGTGGAGGCGGCGCCTCGCAGGGCTTTGGACAGGGGCATGCTGGAGGTCGGGGGCACCGGGGGCATCGGTCCCTGGAGGTCCTCGCGCACCGTGGTCCTGCCCTGGTCCGCCTGGACCACCAGGGAGCGGGACACCTCGTCGCCTTCGGTGATCAGGTCGATGATCGCCCAGTCCGCGAGTCGTGGAAGCATCAGCTCCACCACCCGGAGCAGGGACTTCTCCACGTCGACGTTGTTGATCAGGTGTGCGGTGGTGTCGGCCAGCAGGGCCAGCCGCTCCGTCTCCGACAGTGTCCGTCGGGAAGGGGTGGAGCGCCCGGGGGTCCCCTCGTCCTGCTCGACGGCCTGGAAGAAGACCAGCTCCGTGACCTGGGAACCGTCGGGCTTACAGGGCACGGCGGACCACGACACGGGGAGGAGCGTGCCGTCGCCGCGCTGGAACCAGGACTCCCCCGCGCGGGAGAGGGAACCGGACGGCGCCCCCTGGGAGGCGTCGCGTGCCTCCCTGACGACCGCCTGCCCCCGGGCGTCCCGGTGCAACGACCGGAGGTCCTGCCCGAGCGTCTCGTCCGCCGAACGGGCCAGCAGTCGCAGGGCGGTGGCGTTGACCGCGACGATCCGCTCCCTCTCGTCGACGGCGTACACACCCGCGCTCAGGCTGTCCAGCGCCTCCGCGAGGAGCCGGTGTTGACCTGACACACCGGTCGAATCGCTGTACGTACCGGAATCCTCGTCCACAGCGTCTCCTTGTCCGACGGACCTTCGCACACCCCCAGGCCGAGGGTCGGGCATGTCCGGTGTGTACCTGCCACGCCCACGAGGAACCGCCCTCCGCGGGCGGGACCGGAGACACTCATATCCGTTCGACGGGCTGGACAGGTCTCACCGCAACCGGCACTGGCGGGACTCCGGTGCCGGGAGCTCCTTCCCGGCACCGGCCTGCGACCAGCCACGACTACGTCAGAGAACGTACACCAGTGCCCCGGGTGCGGTGACCCCGCCTCACCTCGGCGGACGAGGGGGAACACGGGGGCGCCGGTCCGCGTGCCGGGACAGGGCCCGGACAGGGCCGGGCCGGACCCGGGAACGGGTGACGGCCCCGCACCGCCGACCAGCGGGCGGGCCCGCCCGGCCGATCACGCGGCGGACCACTCCCGCGGACGGGCACGGACGAAGTCGGCGAAGGTGCGGGGCGGGCGGCCGGTCAGGCGGTGGACCGTGTCCGTGACGAGGTCCTCGCTGCCCCCGGCGATGTCGGCGTCCACCCGGACCAGCGCCGAGGCGAAGGGCTCGGACATGCCCGCGTCCAGGTTGCGCCGGACCAGCTCGGCCGCCGGGGCGGGCGTGTGGCGCACCGGCCGACCGGTGGC
>NZ_QPFC01000356.1:0-2986 GCF_003427465.1 Nocardiopsis sp. TNDT3
GGCCTTGGCCTCGACGTCCACGCCGCGGGTGGGCTCGTCCAGCAGCAGGATGCGGCTCCCGGCGTGCAGCCAGCGGCCGATGACGGCCTTCTGCTGGTTGCCGCCGCTGAGGTTGACGATGGGGGTGTCGGTCGCGGCGGCCTTGATCGAGAGCCGGTCGATGAGGCCCCGGCCGATCCCCGAGACGCGGGAGGGGAGCACGGTCCCCGCCTTGGAGGCTCCGCCGAACCAGGTCATGACCATGTTCTCGGAGACGCCCAGGAGGGGGACGACGCCCTCTCCCTTGCGGTCCTCGGGGGTGATGCCCACGCCCAGGCGCTTCATCGCGCGGGGGGTGGGGCGGGCCACCGGCGAGCCGTCCACCTCCACGGTCCCCCGTGAGGGGGTGAAGCCCGCGAGCGCGCGCAGGATCTCGGTCCGCCCCGAGCCCATGAGGCCGCCCAGGCCCAGGACCTCGCCGGGGTGCAGGTCGAAGGAGACGCCGTCGACCTTGGGCGGTACCGCCAGGTCGCGGACCGACAGGAGCGGTGTTCCGGAGGCGGCGGCGCGGCGCACCGGCCTGTTCTCCTCCTTGGTCTCGCCTCCGAGCATGAGGGAGACGATGTGCCGGGTGGTGGCGCCGCGGACCGGCGTGGTCTCCACGACGGCGCCGTCGCGCATGACGGTGACCGTGTCGGCGACCCGGCGGATCTCGTCCAGGCGGTGGCTGACGTAGATGACGCCGACGCCGCGGGAGGCGACGCGCTCGACGGCCTTGAGGACGGTCTCGGCCTCACCGGCGGCGAGCGCGCTGGTGGGCTCGTCGAGGATGAGCAGGCGCGGCCGGGCGCGGAAGGCCCGCGCGATCTCCACGAGCTGCTGCTGGGCCAGGGGCAGTTCGCCGACCCGGGTGTCGGGGGCGATGTCGACGCCGAGTTCGGCGAAGACCTCCTCGGCCCCGGCCCTGATGCGGCCGTAGTCGATGCGCCCGGCGGCCTTGGGCCACGTGCCGAGGTAGAGGTTCTCGGCCGCCGACAGCTCCGGGACCAGGCTGAGCTCCTGGTAGACGGTGCCCACGCCGAGCTTGGCCGCCCGGCGGATGCCGCCCTGGCCGAGCGGCTGGCCGCCGATCTCGATCTCGCCCTCGTCGGGTGTCTCCACGCCGGACAGCAGGCGGATCAGGGTGGACTTTCCGGCGCCGTTGCGTCCGAGCAGCGCGCGGACCTCTCCGGCACTGATCTCGAAGTCGGCGCGGTCCAGCGCCCGGACGCCGGGGTAGCTCTTGGTCGCGCCGCGGACACGGGCCACGACGTCGGTGTCGGCCGGGGGCGCGGCGGAGGTGTCGCTCATGGGTACTCCACAGGTGGGACGAAGGGGGCGGACGTGCTCGGACGGCCGGTCTAGGGGACGCCGTCCGGGTGCTCCTCCAGCCACTCCTCGCCGTCCTCGGGCGTGGTGTAGAGGTCGATGGGCGCCTCGGTGACGAACTCCTCGGGCGCCTCGCCCGCGATGATGCGCTCGACCGTCTCCCCGGCCAGCAGGCCGACCGCGATTCCGGAGATGTCGACGTTGGCCTTGAGGATGCGGTGGTCGGACAGCGCGCGGGCCGCGTCGGTGGACATGTCGCTGCCGAAGACCACGACCTCCCCGGCCAGGCCGCGGTTGGTGACGGCGCGGACCGCGCCCATGGTGGCGCCGCCCGCCTCCCCGTAGAAGGCGTCGAGGTCGGGGTGGGCGGTGAGCAGGCGCTCGCCCACGTTGACGGCCTCGTCGATGGTGGCGCCCTCCTGGTTGGCGACGATCCGGGCGTCGGGCAGGCGGGCGAAGAGCGCCTCCTCGAAGCCCTCGCGGCGCTGCACGCAGACCTCGACGAACTCGCAGTTGAGGACGCCGATCTGGGGGTCCTCCACTCCCTCGTCCTCGAAGTGGTCCGCGGCGGCGTCACCCAGCAGGCGCCCGAACTCGTGGGGGTCGCCCAGGATGTAGGAGGTCACGTACTCCTTGGCGGCCTCGTCCTCGATGCAGGTGTTGTAGCAGATCACCGGGATCCCGCTCTCGTGCGCCAGGCGCACGGCGGGCACCGAGGCGGTGGCCGAGACGGGGGACAGCACCAGGGCGTCGACGTCGGCCGAGGAGACGACGTCCACGAAGGTGCTCTCCTCCGAGGCGTCTCCGCGGGCGTTGAGCTCCAGGAGCTGGAGCTCGCGTCCGGAGTCGTCGGCGTAGTTCTGCATGCCCTCGCGGACTCCCGCGTAGAAGCCCTGCGCGTCCATGTAGACGACGCCGATGCGGCCGTCCTCGCCGAGCCTGGCGCCGCATCCGGCGAGCAGCAGCACGCACAGGGCGGCGGTGAGAGCGGCGAGCGCGCGGCCCGGGGGGCGCGGCGGTCGTCTGCCCATGGGGTCCTCCTTGGCGTAGGGCGTACGCGCTCACCTGCGCGGACGCCTTCCTCAACTGCAGGAGAGCATGCCAGAGTGACTCAGGTAACGTCAAGAATAAATAGTAATTAATTATTTTTCGGGTGGCGCAGGGCATACCGCAACCCTTGCGGACACGGCGTCGCGGCTGCCTGGAGGCGGGCACGGCGGCACGCGGAGGGAGGCCCGGGTCGGACCGCGCAGGCGGTGGCGCGGCGGGGTGGAGGGAGCGCGGAGGAGGTCGCGGAAGCGGGCGCGGAGGAGGTCGGCGCGCAGACGGGCGCGGCCGCGCGGGAGCGGGCTGGTCAGGGGACCCGCGCACCGCCCCGGGGCACGGGAACCGGCCCTCGGGTCCTCCCCGCCGCACGCGTGTTCGTGCCCTCAGGCCGGGTCGGGGCGCTGCTCCCCGCCGTCGAGGAGGTCCGCGAGGTCCGCGGGCGGGCGCGTCCGCCCCCGGGCGAACGCCCGCGCGAACTCCGCCTCGCCCAGGGCCGCCCGTGCGCGCGCCGTCGCGCGGTCCACGTCGCCCCGTTCAGCGGCGGGCGCCGGCGCGCCCGCGCCCTCGCGCAGGGCCTCGGCGGCGCCCAGGA
>NZ_QPFC01000357.1:0-3858 GCF_003427465.1 Nocardiopsis sp. TNDT3
CCCGAGCCCGACCCCGAGGACGTCCCCGAATGGGAGCGCGACAAGGCGCTGGCCGACATGGACGAGCGGCTGCGGACGCTGGAGCGCGTGCTGCCGACCGGCTCGTCGCTGATGGTGGTCGGCGTCTCCATGGACACCGGGCCCTCCCAGCTCACGGTGGCCGTGTCCGGGGAGGTCGCGGAGGCCGGGTTCACCGGGGAGGGGGCCTTCCTGGCCTCGGACTCGACCCGCCGGGCCGGGCTGGTGGTGCTCACCGACACCACGCCGACCATCCTGACCGCCCTGGGGATGCGGGCCACCGAGCCGACCAGCGGCCGGGCCTGGCACCTGGCCGACCGGCCGCCGGCGACGGACGAGGCCGTCGGGCGGCTGGTGGAGTTCAACACCGCCGCGGTGGTGGTGGGCGCCGCCATCCCGGGCTTCTTCAGCGGCCTGGTCGCCTTCCAGCTGCTCGTCTACGCGGCGGCGGCCTACGCGCTGCACCGCTACTCCAACCGGCAGCGCGGCAAACGCGCGCGCGTGCTGACGCTGACGCGGGCGGTGGCGCTGGCCGGGGCGGCCTTCCCCGTGGCCAGCTACCTGGCCAACCTCATCCCGTGGTGGGCCTCGTCCTCTCCGCTGTTGTCGCTGCTGGTGTGCGTCCTGGCCGCGGACGCCCTGGTGGTGGCGCTGGCCATGGCGGGACCGTGGCGGCGCACCGCCCTGGGCCCGATGACGGTGGTCGCGGGCGCGACCACCGCGGTGCTCTTCCTGGACCTGTGCTTCGGCGCCTACCTCCAGATGAACTCGCCCACGGGGTACTCGCCGATCGTGGCGGGCCGGTTCTACGGGGTCGGCAACATCGCGTTCGCGACGTTCGCGACCGGCATGCTGATGACGGTGGCGGGGATCTCCCACGAACTGGTCTCGCGGGGCTGGCGGCGCTCCGCCGTGGCGGTGACCCTGGTCGTCGGGGCGGCGACCGTGCTGATCGTGGGCTGGCCGGGCCTGGGTACCGACTTCGGCGGGGTGATCGCGCTGATCCCCGGCCTGGCGGTGACGACGATGATGATCGCCGGGGTGCGCGTGACGGCGGTGCGTCTGGCCGTGGTGGCCCTGGTGACGGTGGCGGCGATCTCGCTGATCTCGTGGCTGGACTACCTGCGCCCGCCGGGGGACCGCAGTCACCTCGGGGCGTTCGCGGCCCAGGTGGTCAGCGGGGAGGCGGGTGCGGTGGTGGCCCGCAAGCTGAGCGCGATGCTGGGGACCCTGGGCAACTGGCAGCTGACCCTGCTGGCGGCGTGCGCGCTGGTGTTCCTGTTCGTGATGCTGCACCGGCCGACCCACTGGCGGATCGGCGCGCTCCAGGTGGCCTACGAGTACGCGCCGACGCTGCGGGCCGGACTGACCGGCTCCCTGGTGACCGCGCTGGTGGGCTTCGCGGTCAACGACTCGGGGGTGGCGATCCCGGCTATCGCGCTGACGGTGGTGGTGCCGCTCACACTGTCGGCGTGCGTGTGGGCCCTCCAGCAGAGGGACGAGGACCGGACACCGGACCCCGAACCCGTCGAGAACGCCCAGTGCATGTGATGCATACCTCATAAAGCACACGGGGAGCAAAGGACGCGAGCACGGCCTTGCGTCGCTCACGTCACGAATCGGCCACGGCGCTGTGGTAAAGTCCGTGGCTGGACGGCCTCTCATGGGAGACACCCGGCGCTTCGCCGGGCGCAGAGCCGGTCCGACCGACCGTTCGGAAGAGGCCAGGCACCGCCGTCCGACGGCCACCCCCGCCGCATCGGCGGGGAATGCCCGCCCCCGCGGGCTGGTTTGCACAGTTGCCGAGGGCGGGAGTGGCCCGAGGCAGCGGCTCGGCGCCCACCGGCGCACCGTCCGTCCTCGCCGCCTCCATCGCAAGGGCACGGGCACGCAGGAACTTCCGGCCCTGGTCCGTACGTTTGCCCGGTGACTGCGTTTCACGCGGACCCGTCCAGCAGACCCAGGCGAGAAGGGCGTTTCACCCCCGCACCGGGGGCATCACGCAAGGAACTTGATGAACCATCAGCTTGGCCACCGCGGTAACACGACCAACGTCCCGGTCGGCACGCGCTCGTGGAGCCGCGTGCGGCCCACCGCGCCGATCCGTCAGGCGAGGCCCGAATACGCCGGAGTCGCCATGCCCGACCTGAACATCTCCTCCACCCTGCACGACGCCGGACGGGTCCTGGCGTTGGACGGGGAGATCGACATGGCCACCGAGCACCGCTTCCAGGAGGCGGTGACCGAGGCTCTGACCACGCAGCCCTTCGGCCGTGTGGTCCTGGACTGTGCCGACCTGCGGTTCATCGACTCCAGCGGTCTGCGCGTCCTGATCCGCGCGCACAAGGCGGCCAAGGAGCAGAAGGCGGTCCTGGCCATCGCCTCACCCATCCACCGGGTGCTCCAGACCCTGCGGGTGACCTCGCTCGACACGCGCATCCCCGTCTTCACGACGGTTTCGGAGGCGCTCACGGCGCCGCGCGCCTAGCGCCCGTGCCGCTCACCCCCGGGGCAGCCTCCCGGACACACGTCGCCAGCGGACACGGCCACAGCACGCACGCGAGGGGCGCGACCACAGCGGTCGCGCCCCTCCGTCGTGTCCGGGGCCGCCGCGCCTGCGGTCGGCGGACCGCTTGCCCGCGCGGACCGGCCTAGAAGAGCAGCAGCCAGACACCGAGGCCGGTCACGGCCGCGTTGACCAGGAAGAAGACCACGACCCACAGGGTTCCCGGCACGCCGGTGAGACGGGCCAGCTGGTCGGCGTCAGAGTGCGGTGAGGGGTTGCGCCTGCGCTGGGCCTGGAGTTCGATCACCGGCCGCACGCCCGCGAAGAGCAGGAACCAGATGAACAGGTAGGCGAAGGCCGCCTGCACCTCCGGCGGGGTGAACCAGCTGATCCCGAACACCACCGCGCCGGTCACCACGATCGACACCACGCCGTAGACGTTGCGGATCATCAGGAGCATGGCGGCGAGCACCACGATGCTCAGCCACAGCAGGGCGGTGACGCGGTCCGACATGAGCATGAGGATGCCGAGCAGGCCGATGACCGACGAGGCGACGTAGCCCGCGAAGACGGTCAGGACCATGCCGACGCCGGCCGGTTTGCCCCGGGACACGGTGACCCCGGAGGTGTCCGAGTGCAGGCGGATCCCGGTGAGCTGGCGGCCGCTGAGCAGGGCGACCAGGGCGTGCCCGCCCTCGTGGGCGATGGTGACGACGTTGCGCCCGATCCGCCAGGGCGGTCCGAGCAGCACGGCCGCCAGGGCCAGCACCGCCGCGGTGACGATGATCCACCGCTCCGGTTCGGGCTGGACCGACAGCACTTCCCGCCAGACGTCGCCCAAGGTTGTTCCCACGTGTGCCCCCGACTCTGGTTCGACCCGATCGTGCACGGGCCCACCGGTGCGCGCCGCGGTTGCCGGGAGACGCGTGGAACAGGGGCCCTTGCCGAACTTTAGGGCATGTGGGGAAGTTCCGTGTTCTGTCGCGGAATGCGAACGCTCCCCGAGAACAATGTGACTTCCTTGCGCCGATGAACTGGCCAAACGAGGGTCGCCAGCTTACATTCATCACTGTCAGTGATTTTCTGGCTACTCAAAGCAAGGATTATTGTGAAGCGTATCGCTGGACTCGCCCTTATGGCCCTGACCGCCGGTGCCGTCATCGGCGCTGCTTCCCCCGCCGTCGCGGACGAGGAGCACAACGGCTACCACGGTCACCACGACAACGGCTGGCACCACGATCACGGTGACAACGGGCACGACCACGGTGACAAGGGCAGGGACCACAAGGGCGAGGACGACGACGAGGGCAAGAAGGACAAGCGCGGGAAGGGCG
>NZ_QPFC01000358.1:0-6253 GCF_003427465.1 Nocardiopsis sp. TNDT3
CCCCTCGCCGATGCCGTACGCTCCCCCGGCCTCCTTCAGGTTCTCGGCCAGGGCCAGGATCGTGATGACCTCGCCCATCGGGCGGCTGGCCACGTCCACGGTGGCGAAGGCCGCCTCCGCGGCGCGCGCCTGCGCGAGCATTCCCTCGCCCCGGGCGGAGGGCCCGTCACCGGCCACGACGGTGGCGCCGACCTCCCGGTGCAGGGCCGTGGTGATCGTGTTCAGCACCGCGTTGGCGGTCTGCGGGTCCTGGCCCTCGGGCGAGGACCCGCCCGAGGGCGCGAGGACGACCACGGCGTCGGCGGACTCTGCGGGGTCGCCCTCGACCGTGATCAGCCCGCCCTCGGTGAAGGCCTCCAGGACGGCCGCCGGGTCGTAGCCGCCGTCACCGCCCTCCCCCGCCTGGGCGGACGGGGACTCGGACGGGGACGCCTCCTCGTCACCGGAGCCCCCCTCCCCGGAGGGGTCCTCCTCCGAGGCGGCCAGGGCGCGGCCGATCTCGGCGCCCGCCTTCTCGTGGGGGCTGCCGGACAGGTCCCGGGGGTCCCGGGTGATCTGCAGGGCCAACTCGTCGACGAAGGTGGCGTTGCCGCCGTCCAGGAACGCGTCGCTGATCTGGACCCGGCCGACGACCTCGCCGCCCGCCTGCTCCACGCGCCCGGCCAGGGCGTCGGCCGTCTCGGTGTCGGCTCCGGGAGCGCTCACCACCACCACACCGAGGTCGGTGAGCAGACCGGAGAGCGTGTCGTCGGACACGGCCTCGGCCATCCGGTCGGCCCCGGCGTTGACCTGGTCGGCGGCGTCGCGCTCGGCGCGCAGCTCCTCGCTCTGGCTGCGCAGGTCGGCGGTCTCGGACTGGAGCGTGTTGAGCAGCGGGTCCTGGAGCATGGTGGTCCCCAGGACGAGCCCCACGGTGAGCGCGAGGAACACCGCGACGATGGACACCAGGTGGTAGCGGAAATCGATCACGTCAACAGCCCTGTCAACCAGTAGGAGAACGCGTCCCAGCGCGCCGCGAGAAAGGTGAGGTAGACCTGGCCCGCCGGTGAGCTGTAGGCGGCGACCACGATGGTGAGCAGGCAGGCCGCGACCAGCCCGAGCAGGGCCCAGGGGGAGATGCGCGAGCGGTACAGGCGGCTGACGCCCTTGGCGTCGACGAGCTTGCCGCCCACCCGCAGCCGGGTCAGGAAGGTGCTGGCCATCCCCGCCCGGCCCTTGTCGAGGAACTCCTCCAGGGTGGCGTGGGTGCCCACGGCCACGATGAGCGCGGCGCCCGCGCCGTCGGCGAGCATCATCGCCACGTCCTCGCTGGTGCCCGTGGCGGGGAAGACCACCGCGCCGTGCCCCAGGTCGGTGAGCCTGGGCAGGCCCGGGGCCCTGCCGTCGCGGTAGGCGTGCACGACCAGCTCGGCCCCGCTGGTCAGCGCCCGGTCCGAGACCGAGTCGAAGTCGCCGACGATGATGTCGGGCTTGTACCCCGCCTCCATGACCGCGTCCGCCCCGCCGTCCACGGCGATGATGACCGGCCGGAACTCGCGGATGTAGGGCCGCAGCGCCGCGATGTCCTCCCGGTAGTGGTAGCCGCGGACCACGATGAGGACGTGGCGGCCCTCGATGTCGGTCTCGATGGTGGGGATGCCGATGCCGTCCAGGAGCAGGTCGCGCTCGTGCTGGAGGTAGGCCATGGTGTTGGCCGCGAAGGCCTCCAACTGTGTGGCCAGCCCCGCGCGGGCCTCCTCCATCGCCGCGCTGACGGTCCCCAGGTCCTGGAGGGTGCCGCGCGCGACGACCTCGTCGCCGCGGTACAGGGTGGCGCCCTCCAGGCGGAGCCGCTCGCCGTCGCGGACGCGGGTGAACACCTCGGGGTCGACGTCGTCGACCAGGGGGATCCCCGCGTCCACGATCATCTCCGGCCCCTGGTTGGGATAGCGGCCGCTGATGCTCGTGGCGACGTTGAGGACCGCGGACACACCGCAGCCCACCAGGGCCTCGGCACTGACGCGGTCCAGGTCGACGTGGTCGATGACCGCGATGTCGCCCGGTCGCAGACGTTTGGTCAGGTTCTTGGTGCGCCGGTCCGAGCGGACGGGCGCGATCAGCCCTGTGGGAGCGTCCGCCCGGGTGCGGCGGAACCGCATGACTGTGGCGCTGAGCGCATCCGATACCTTCATCGCTGGCATACTGTCAGAACTCCCCCACGGAGAGTCATCACAGCTGTGAGATCGGCGTGTTCTGGTCGAGACCGCCGACCTCACCCCGTTCCGGGACGACCACGGCGACCTGCCCGCCCACTACCCCGAAACGCCAGAAGGTCACACATCCGTTCCGGACGTGTACACAACGCCCAGGTCAGGCGGCCGGATAGGCGCGCTCCGGATCGGCGTTGGTGAGCAGCTCCTCGGCGTGCGCACGGCCCAGCTCGGAGTCCTCCAGCCCCGCGAGCATCCGCGACAGCTCCCGGACCCGGCCCCCGCGGTCCAACCGCACCACACCACTCTCGGTGACCAGGCCCTCGGTGGACTTCTCCACCACCAGGTGGGCGTCGGCGAACGCGGCGACCTGCGGCAGGTGCGTGACGACGATGACCTGCGCGCGCCGGGCCAGCCGGGCCAGCCGGCGGCCGATCTCCACCGCGGCCTTGCCGCCCACACCCGCGTCCACCTCGTCGAAGACGAACGTGGGCACCGGGTCGGCACCGGCGAAGACCACCTCGATGGCCAGCATCACGCGCGAGAGCTCACCGCCCGAGGCGCCCTTGTGCAGGGCCAGGGGCGGAGAGCTGGGGTGCGGGGCCAGTAGGACCTCGACCTCGTCGCGGCCGTGCTGGCCGAACTCCTCACCCGTGGTGATGCGCACGCTCACGCGGGCGTGCGGCATGGCCAGCGCGGTCAGCTCCTCGGTCACGGCCTCCCCGAAGCGGTCGGCGGCCTCGGTGCGCACACGGGTCAGCTCGGCGGCGAACAGTTCCATGCGCTCGTGCAGCTCGTCGGCCTCGGCGCGCAGCGCGTCGATGCGCTCGTCGTCGCCCTCCAGGTCGGCCAGCCGCTTGGCCGCGTTCTCGGCCCAGGCCAACACCTCGTCCGTGGTCGCGCCGTACTTGCGCGAGAGCGAGGTGAGCAGCGCGCGGCGCTCCTGCACCAGGGCCAGACGGGCGGGGTCGGCGTCCACCGACTCGGCGTAGGAGGCCAGCTCGGTGGCGGCGTCGGTGAGGATGTAGGAGGCCTCGTCCAACCGCTCGCCGATCGCGGCCAGCTCGGCGTCGTGCTCACGCACCGCCGCCACGGCCTGCCGGGCCGCCGAGAGCAGCGCGGCCACGTCCACCTCCACGTCGGAGGCCGGGTCCCCGGCCAGCGCCTCGTGGGCGGTGGTGGCCGCCACGCGCAGGCTGTCGGCGTGCGCCAGCCGCGTCTCCTCCGCGAGCAGCTCGGCGTCCTCACCGGGCCGGGGCTCGGCGGCGGCGATCTCCTCCGCGCCGAAACGGAGCATGTCGGCCTCCTGGGCGCGCTCGCGCGCCTGCTCCACCAGCTCCTCCAGCTCCGCCGACACCTCCCGGTGGCGCCGGTAGGCCACGGTGTACTGTTTGAGCGCCTTGGTCAGCGGTTCGCCCGCGAAGCGGTCCAGGGAGGAGCGCTGCCGGTCCGAGCGCAGCAGGCGCTGCTGGTCGGACTGGCCGTGCACGGCGACCAGGTCGTCGGCGAGGTAGGCGAGCAGGCTCACCGGGGCGGACCGGCCGCCCATGGTGGCACGCGAGCGGCCCTCGGCCGACACCGTGCGGGTGAGGATGAGGACGTCGTCGTCGATGTCACCCCCCGCCTCCAGCACCCGGGCGGCCACCCGGCCGCCCGAGGGGACGGTCAGGCGCCCCTCCACCACGGCCCGGTCCGCACCCGGACGTACGCGCTGGGGGTCGGCCCGCCCGCCGAAGAGCAGTCCGAGCCCGGTGACGACCATGGTCTTTCCCGCGCCGGTCTCGCCGGTGACGACGGTCAGCCCCGGTGACAACTCCAAAACGGCGTCGTCAATGACTCCGAGCCCCTGGATACGGACTTCTTCGAGCACCGATCCCTCTCCTGTAGTTGACGCCACTGCCCACACGCGCGCACGGCGCGTCCGGCCGCGCGGGCCGGTCAGCGGCCGTGCTCGCTACGGCCCCGCCATCCGGCGACCGACAATCCGAACTTGGCCACCAGCCGGTCGGTGAACGGCGCCCGGTGCAGCCGGGCCAGCCGAACCGGCGTGTCGGCACGGGTGATCTCGATTCGTGCCCCCGCGGGCAATTCGACCATACGCCGTCCGTCGCACCAGAGCACGCCCGGCGCCGTGGCCGGGACCACCTCCAGGGCCACGGTCGCGTTCGGCCCCACCACCAGGGGCCGCGCGAACAGGGCGTGCGCGCTGAGCGGCACGACCATCAGGGCGTCCACGTCCGGCCACACCACCGGGCCGCCCGCGGAGAAGGCGTGCGCGGTGGAACCCGTGGGGGTGGCGCACACCACACCGTCGCAGGCCCAGCGCGAGAGCGGACGCCCGTCGATCTCCAGGACGGTCTCCAGGATGCGGCGCGCCTCGCCCTTCTCCAGGGTCGCGTCGTTGAGCGCCCAGTTGCGCACGGGCGGACTCCCGTCGCCCCGGCCCCCGTTGAAGACCGCCACGTCCAGGGTCATGCGCTCCTCGACGTCGTAGTCGCGGTTGACGACACTGCGCACGGTCGCGCCCAGGTCCTCGCGCTCGGCCTCGGCCAGGAACCCCACGTGGCCCAGGTTCACCCCCAGCAGGGGTGCCCCGGCCGGGCGCGCGATCTCCGCGGCGCGCAGCAGGGTGCCGTCGCCGCCGAGCACCATGACCAGCTCGACGCCCCGGGCCGCCTCCCCCGGTTCCACGACCTCGACCGGGGAGAGCACGCAGTCCTCCGCGGCCAGTTCCTCGATCTCGTTCTTGAGCATGCGCACGGTCAGCCCGGCCCGGCTCAGGCTCTCGTGGACCAGTTGGGCGCTGCGTACCGCGGCGGGCCGACCGGTGTGGGCCAGCAGGAGAACACTGCGTCCGCTGGTCATCGCCGTCCCCTTACGTTCACTCCCCGGCGGGGAGTCTGAAGTGCTGGCCGGGGCGTTCGCCGACCCGGCCGGGTCACGTTACCGGACTCCTGAGACACGCTCGCCACGGTCGCTAACGCGGTCCCTCCTCCACGGCCCGGGCCAACGCGTCCGGGTCCAGGGGCGCGGCCCCCGCGCGCATCCACAGGAAGTACTCGACGTTGCCGGAGGGGCCCGGCAGGGGGCTGGCGGTGACGCCGACGGTGCCCAGCCCCAGGGTGAGGGCGTGCGCGGCGACGTCGGAGACGGCCTCGGCACGCAGCTCCGGCTCGCGGACCACTCCCCCGGCGCCGACCTTGTCCTTGCCCACCTCGAACTGGGGCTTGACCATGAGCAGGAAGTCGGCGTCGGCGGCCACGCAGCCCCGCAGCGCCCCCAGCACCAGGCGCAGCGAGATGAACGACAGGTCGCCCACGACCAGGTCGGGGCGGGGCTCGCCGATCTGCTCGGGGGTGAGCTCACGGACGTTGACCCGCTCCATCACGCGCACGCGGTCGTTGCTGCGCAGCGACCAGGCGAGCTGGCCGTAGCCCACGTCCACCGCGGTGACGTGGGCCGCCCTGCGGCGCAGCAGCACGTCGGTGAACCCGCCGGTGGAGGCGCCCGCGTCCAGGGCCCTGCGGTCGGCGACGTCGAACTCGAAGGCGTCGAGGGCCCCGATGAGCTTGTGGGCGCCGCGGGAGACGTAGGGGGGCTCGTCGGAGGGCGGACGGACCACGATGGGCTGGTCCTGGCCGACCTGGGTCGCGGCCTTGGAGGCCACGATCCCCGCGACCTTGACGAACCCGCCCTCGATGATCTCGGCGGCGTGTCCACGGGAGCGTGCGTGCCCGCGGCGGACCAGTTCCGCGTCGAGCCGGGTGCGTTTTGCCATGGTTACCGAGGATACCGGGGCTGTTCGGGGGCGCCGGCGCCCTGGTCGAGCGCGCCGAGCACCCCGGACAGCTCCTGGTGCAGGGTGTCGAAGACCGCGACGTGCTCGGCGGTGGGCAGGGACTCCAGCGACGCCAGCCGCTCCCTGGTGCTGCGCAGGGTCTGCTCGGCCAGTGCCTGGGCCTGCTCGTTGGGGTCCATGCCTCTCCCGGTGTTCTCGCTGGTCCGACTCTACTTCTTCGTGGTGCCCCTGCTCTTGGTGGTGCGCTTGGCTGCGGTGCGAGCGC
>NZ_QPFC01000359.1:0-3547 GCF_003427465.1 Nocardiopsis sp. TNDT3
GGCGGGGCTGGCCCTGGGCGCGTTCTACGTCATGCACATGGTGCGCGGCACGGGCGCCGCGGCGGGCGGGGGCGCCCTGTGGCTGACGTGGGCGGTGCCCAACGGGTGGCTGGAGAACGTGCGCCCCTTCGCCGACGAGCGGTGGTGGGCCCTGCTCCCGGTCCTGGCCTGGATCGCGCTGACCGTCGGGGCCGCTTTCGCCCTGGCGGAACGGCGCGACCTGGGCTTCGCCCTGTTCTCCCGGCGGGGCGGTCCCGTGCGGGCTGCCCGGTGGCTGCGGTCGGTGCCCGCCCTGGTGTGGCGGCTGCACCGCGGCTCCGTGCTGGTGTGGGCGGCCGCCCTCGCGGTCATGGGACTGGCGATGGGCCGCACCGGTGCGCAGGCCATGGCCGAGTACGCCGACATGCCGTGGGTGCGCGCGATGGCCGCCGAACTCGGTGTGGAGCCCGCCGACACCTTCTTCGTCTACGTCGTCTTCGCCTTCGTGTTCCCCGTGGCGGCCCACGCCGTGCTCACGGCCCTGTGCGTGCGCGCCGAGGAGAACGCGGGAACGGGGGAGCTGCTGCTCGCGGGGCCGACCGGACGGACGGCCTGGGCTCTGGCGCACGCCGCGACGGCCTTCACCGCCCCCGTGGTCCTGCTGGCCGCCCTGGGCGTCGCGGTGGGCCTGGGCGCGGGTCTGGGCGGTGAGCGGGTCTGGTTCGACGTCGGGCGCTTCACCGCGCTGACGTTGTCCCTGGCCCCGGCGGTGTGGGTGGTCGTGGCCGTCACCCTCCTGGCCTACGGGACGGTTCCGCGCGCGTGCGCGGCGGTGGGCTGGGGGTTCCTGGCCCTCGGGATACTGACCGAGATCGCCGTCAAGGTGAACCTGGTGCCGGACGCGGTGTTCACGCTGGTCTCGCCCTTCGCCCACGTCAACCCGTACTACCGGGGGACCTGGGCCTCCTACCCGCTGCTGGCGGCACTGGCCGCGGTGCTCACGGCCGTCGGGCTGTGGGCGCTGCGCCGCCGCGACCTGCCCGCCTGAACGCCACGGGTGACCGCTCGTCCGCCTCCGGGGCTTCCCTGCGCCACGGGAGGTCCCGGTGGCCCCGGTCCGCGGCCTCACCGCGGGGCCGGGGACGCCTCCCCCGCGCGTCGGCCTACGCGCCCTCGATCCGCCGCACGGTGCGCCGCAGCAGGAGCGCCAGCGCGGCGGCCGAGACCAGGACCCCGCCCGCCAGGCACAGCCAGGGCCCCAGCGGTCCGGCGTCGTAACCGGGCAGGGCCAGGGCGGGCCAGGACGGCGGGAGCGGCAGCAGCAGGAGGTTCCAGGGCGCGGGTAGGACCCAGGCCGCCACGGGGGTCAGGGCCAGGAGCGCGCCGATCCCCTTGACCACGACCAGGGCCTCCACCTTGTTGGCGGACAGCGCGGTCATCGACGCCGTCAGCAGCGGCGCCTGGAGAGCAGCGAGCACGAGGGCGACCGCGACCGGCGCGGTCCACCCTGAGGTCATGAGCCCGCTCAGGGGCAGGGCCGCGGCGAGCCCGGCCAGGGACAGGACGGTGACCAGGACCGTCCGGTAGCCGAGGTAGGCGGGCACGGACACCGGCGAGGCGCGCAGCACCAGCAGGACGTTCTCGTCGGAGTCCTCGACGGCGCGCAGGCCGCCGACCACCCCGAACATCATGGGCACGTGCAGCAGGACCAGCGCCGCCAGGACCACGGGGGTGTGCGGCGCGAGGTCGAACCCGTAGGAGCCGAGGACGAACTCCGAGGCCGCCGGGAAGGCGAAGCGGATGACCAGCGCCAGCAGGACCGGGGCGCCGAGCATGAGCGGCAGCAGGGGGTCGCGCCCGGTGCCGAAGAGGTCGACGCGGGCGAAGCGCACGATCACCGGGAGGCCGCCGCGCCCGCTGACCGGCCGGGCGGGCCCGCCCGCGCCCCTGCCGTTCGCGTGCCTCCGGGGAGCGGGAGCCGCTCCGCGCCCGACCGCGCGGGAGGCGGCGACCACCCCGGTCGCCGCCCACGCCACGGCGTAGACGGTGCCCGCGACCAGGGCCGCTGGGGACGCGTCGGGGGAGCCGGGCGCGGCCCCCAGGCGGATGAGGTCGGCGCCCGCGGTGGTCGGCACCGCGTACAGGAGCGGGTGCTCCAGGATTCCGCTGACGTGTACGAGGGGGACCAGGACCAGCGGCGCGACGGTGAGCGGGGCCGCCAGGAGGAAGCCCGACAGGTCCCGGGAGCGGGCGCCCACCGCCAGGCACACGGTGAGCAGCAGCAGACAGGTGAGCGCCACCCCGCCCAGGACCGGCGGCAGGGCCTGCGCGAGGTCGGCGAACCGGCCCCGCAGCGCCGCCGCGAGCATCGGCACGGCGATGAGCAGCGTCAGCGCGGTGAGCACCGCGAGCCGGGCCGCCACCCCCTCCCCCGCGCGCAGCGGGGTCACCGTCAGCGCCGAACGCGTTCCCTCGGTGCGTTCGAAGAGCAGCAGGGCCGCGGCGAAGAGCGCGCCGAAGCCCGCCGTGTCGAGGAAGAGCAGGTAGGACGCCACCGTCCCGGCCGCCTCGGCGGGGACCGCGAGCAGGACCAGGGTCCACACGGTGCCGAGGGCGGCGGCCACGGGTACGACGCCGTAGCGCAGCCCGACCCGCGACTCCAGTGCGGTAGCCGCGAGCAGGCGGTTCACAGCCTCTCCCGGGTGACCGTCGCGAAGACCTCGTCCAGCGAGGCCTCACGGGTGTGCAGCGTCTCCACCTCGCCCCGCCTCAGCAGCTCCAGGAGTTCGGCGTCCCCGGTCAGGGCCTCCATCGGCATCTCCCGGGGGGCCTGCCCCCGGACCCGGACCACGAGTCCGGGACGGCCGTGGCGGAGCTTGAAGCCGCGCGGTGTGTCCACGGCGACGATCCGTCCCCCGGCCACGAAGGCGACCCGGTCGCACAGCAGGTCGGCGGTGGCCATGTCGTGCGTGGTGAGGAAGACCGTGCACCCCCGGTCCGCCGCCTCCCGGACGACCTCCCGCAGCAGGGCGGAGCGCACCGGGTCCTGGCCCGAGGTGGGCTCGTCCAGGAAGAGGAGTTCGGGTCTGTTGACCAGCGCCCGGGCCAGGTTGAGCCGCATGCGCATGCCCTTGGACAGGTCGTCGACCCTGCGGTCGGCCGCGTCCGCCAGGTCCACCCGGGCCAGGAGTTCGCCGGGGTCCTCGACGGGTCCGCGGTAGAGGGAGGCGAAGGCGGCGAGGTTCTCGCGGGCGGTGAGCTTGCCGAACCCGGCCGGGAGCTCGAAGCCCACACCCACGCGCTCGAAGTAGTCCGCGCCCCGGTCGCGCAGGGGACGGCCGAGGACGCGCACCTCGCCCTCGTAACGGCGCAGCAGCCGGGTGAGCACCCTCTGGGTGGTGGACTTCCCGGCGCCGCTGGGGCCGAGGAAGCCGAAGACCTCGCCGCGGGCCACGGAGAAGCTCATCCCCGCGACCGCGGGCCGGTCGGCGTTCGGGTAGCGGACCAGGAGGTCCTCGACGGTGATGACCTGGTCGGTCATGGGGGGTCCTCAGGATCGGTGGTGGGA
>NZ_QPFC01000360.1:0-4050 GCF_003427465.1 Nocardiopsis sp. TNDT3
GGACCTGCCCAGCGGGGTGGACGCCGACACCGGCGAGGTGGCCGGGCACGCCGTCCGCGCCGACGTCACGGTCACCTTCGGCACCCACAAGCCCGGCCTGTTCGTCGATCCGGGCGCCGAACGCGCGGGCCGGGTCCGTCTCGTGGACATCGGGCTGACCCCGGAGCTGCCCGGGCCCGAGCTGGTCAGTCCGCGGGCTGCGGACATCGCCTCCCTCCTGCCGGTCGCCGGGGCGGAGTCGGACAAGTACCGGCGGGGCGTCCTCGCCGTCCGCGCGGGCTCCGACCGCTACCGGGGCGCCGCCGTCCTGTGCGTGGGCGGAGCGCTGCGCACCGGGGTCGGCATGGTGCGCTACGGGGGCGGCCCGGCCGTGGTCGACCAGGTGCTCGCCCGCTGGCCGGAGACCGTCGCCAGCCTCCTCGACCCGCAGAACAGCACCGACCTGTCGCCCGGGCGGGTGTCCGCCGTCGTGGTCGGCTCCGGCCGGGGCACGCACCCGGCCAACGCCGACGAGCTCCGAGCGGTCCTGGACAGCGACGTCCCGGTGCTGGTGGACGCGGACGGGCTCACCCTGCTCACCGGGCAGTGGGGCGAACCGCTGTGCGAGCTGCTGCGGGAGCGGAAGGCGCACACGCTCCTGACGCCGCACGCCGGGGAGCTGGCCCGGATGCTGGGCGCGGACCGGGGGGACGTCGAGGCGCGCCGTCTGGAGCACGCGGCCCGCGCCCGCGACCGTTTCGGGTGCACCGTCCTGCTCAAGGGGTCGACCACGGTGATCGCGCACCCGGGGGCCCCGGTGGTCGTCAACCCGACCGGAACGCCGCTGCTGGCCACCGCCGGGACCGGAGACGTGCTGTCGGGGGTGGTCGGCGCGCTCCTGGCCGCCGGGCTGCCCGCGAGGGAGGCGGCGATGTGCGGCGCCTACCTGCACGGACGCGCCGCCTCGCTGGCCCGGGGCGGTGCCCCGATCAGCGCGTCCGACCTGTTGGAGGCGCTGCCGCTCGCGGTGGCCGAGGTCCGCCGGGCGGCCTGAGGCGGAGCCGGGCCGGGACCGGGTCGCCCGCCCGGCCGAGGGGACGCCGTCCCCGGAACGCGCACAGCCGAGCCCCCATGGGTTCGCTCCGGTGCGGTCCGCTCGGGGCGGGACCGAAGGGTGCGGGCTCAAGCCCTGTCTGTCCGCCGTTCGCGTGCGGGGCCGGGGGAGGGGTGCCGGACCGCCGTGGGATGCTGGGGTCCCCTCCTCCGGACACGACGGGCATCCCCCATGTTCCCCGCCTCCGCACCCCCGGCCGGTGCCGTGTGATCACCGCAGCGGTCCTCCTCCCGCTGTTCCTCGTCGGAACCCTGGTCGCGCTGTACGCGGAGACGCGTCGCATCGCCGCCCACCGCGGTGGCGACTGGAGGAGCGGTCGTGCGGGGCTGTGGCGCGATGCGCTGCGGGCCGCACGGCTTCCCCGTTCGTGCGCGCGGATCTGGTGGGGGTTCTTCACCGTGGCCTGTGTCCTCTGGAGCGCGCGTGAGGGAGCGCCCCTCGTCGGAGCGGCGGGGTTCGTCTTCTGGGGCGTGATCGGTCTTCCGGGAAGCCCGTCCCACGACCTCCTGCTCCGGCTCCGGGCCGGGCGGGAGGCCGACGACCGGTCCGACCCTTCGGCTGTGCCTCCGGTCACCCTGTACCGTGGCCGGTTTCGGTTCCTGGGTGTCGCCGCGGTGCTGGTGATGGCGTCGCTCTCCGCGGTGCTCGTGTTCGGCGCGGGGGAGGGCGACTGGTACGCGCTGGTGGCGGCCCCGCTCCTGCCGGTCCTCGGGCTGGTGGTCTGGCAGCGGACCGTCTATCCGGAGATTCGCCTGACCGGGACGCGCCTGCTCCTGAAGCGGTACGCCGTGTGGGTCTCGATTCCCGTGGAGTGGGTCGCGCGGGTCGGCGCCGGGAACGGGGTCGCCGTCCACTTCCTCGACGGAAGGGCGTTCTGTTCGAGGGCCTGGGGGAGCACCCCGGCCCGGGACGAGGAAGCCGCCCAACGGATCACCCGGTTCGTCCAAGAGGCACGGGAGGGGGTGCCTCCGTCCGCCGACCGGCCCCTGAGGTGGGGCCGGGACCTGGTGGCGGGCCCGTTCGCCGTGTGGCTCGGGCTCGTGCTCGCCTGGATGCCCACCGACATCTGATCCGCCCCGGTGCCGGAGCGCGGCCGGCGGTGGTGAGTCCCGGGGGAGCCTGGGGCGCGGGTACGGGCGCGGGCGCGCTGTGGCTGGCCCTCGCCCTCCACGTCACCGAGGCTCTGACGCACTAACCCTGGTCCCGCGTCGTCCGAGTGCCCAGCGCGCGGGCGGCGTCGATGCCCCGCTGCACGATGTCGGTGATGAAGTAGTCGCCCGGGTCGCGGTCGTCGCGCAGCCGGTGCACCAGGGAGTCGTCCACCCACAGGAACTCGGTGTGCTTGCCCGGCTCCAGGCGGGGCGCGTCCAGGTCGCCCTCCACCCGCACCAGGTAGTCCACCTCGTGCCGGGTCAGGCCGTCCCCGGGGTCCCAGTCCAGCCGGAACAGCTCCGCCAGCACCCCGGTCAGCCGCCAGCCGGTCTCCTCCCCGACCTCGCGCGCCAACCCCTCCAGCATGGTCTCGCCCTGCTCGACGTGTCCGCCGACGATGTCCCAGCAGTGCGGGAACACCTTGCGCGTGGGGGACCGGCGCTGGGCGAAGACCCTTCCCCGGTCGTCGGCGATCACCGCGGCCGCCACGTGGGTCCGGCCGTCGGCGGTGTCGGGGAACTCGATCCCGGGGGCCACCGTGATGCCTGTGCTCATGCGTCCTCCTCGTCCGCGGGCGAGCCTACCCCCCGGTCGCGGCGCGGCAGGCGCAGCGTCAGGAGCTTGGCGCGGGGGGCCAGCCCGCGGGCCAGGTCGAACACCGCCTCGGTGCGCGAGTGGTCCTCGTCGAGCACCGAGAACAGGTTCACCCCCAGGTAGAACGTGATCGCTCCGTAGGCCACCTCGCGGGCGGGCAGCAGCTTCCCGAGGGCGGATCCGCCCAGGACGCGGTTCCACTCCTGCTCGATGAAGGCGATCCACGGCTCCGAGCGGTCCCGGATCTGCGTGCGCAGCTCCGGTTTGGTGACGGCGGCGGCCACCAGTTCGGAGAACTCGGTGATGTAGCCGCGCTCCAGGTCGGTCCGGTAGATGAGCATCGCCGCCTCCACCAGCTCCTCCAGGGTGTTCGCCCGCGCCGCGATCTCCCGGTACATGGCCATGCGCTCGGCGCTGGAGCGGTCCAGCGCCGCCAGCAGCAGCTGGTCGACCCCGCCGAAGTGGTAGAAGACCAGCGCCGAGTTGGCCTCCGCGCGCGCGGCGATGGCGCGCGCCGACGCCCCGGCGTAGCCCTCCTCGCGCACGACCTCGCTGGCCGCCGCCAGGAGCCGCTCCCTGGTCTCCTCGCTCGTGCGCCGTCCTCCGCCGCCCTTGGCCATGGCCCTCCTTGCTCTCGGGGAGGTTTTCAGCATACGGTTTAATCGAGTGATTAAACCAAGCGATTTAATCGCATGCTGAAGGAGTTCCCCCGTGCCCCGAAGCGACTCCCCCGCGCCCTCCAGGGCGCGCCTGCTGCTCGCGGCCCTGGTCCTGGCCGCCTTCGCCGCCCTGCTGGCGCTCCGGATCCACCACTGGGGCGGCCTGGACCAGACCGCGCTGTTCTACGTCGGCCTGCCCGCGACGATCGCCCTGCTCGTGGTGTTCACCGTGCGGGCCCGCAGCGCCATGGGCGTCACCATGGCCGTCACCACCCTCTGCCTGGCCCTGGCCGGACCCCTGCTCGGTGAGGGCATGGTCTGCCTGCTCATCGCCGCGCCGCTGATCTACGGGGTCGTCGCCGTGGTCACCTGGACGGCCGGGGCGCTCGTCGCCTGGCGGGACCGCTCCCGGCACGCCCTGTTCGCGGCGCCGCTGCTGTTCGTGCTCGCCTTGGAGGGCGTCGCCGGAACCTCCCTGCTGCCCCGGGAGGACCGCGGCGGGGGCCACGTCCTGGTTCCCGCCACCCCGCACGAGGTCGCCGCCGCCCTGGC
>NZ_QPFC01000361.1:0-8708 GCF_003427465.1 Nocardiopsis sp. TNDT3
GCGGCGCGGACCGAGCTGCTGGGCGCCCGCGAGGTGCGCGCCGCCCTGGCGGGGGTGCCGCCCGGCGAGGCCGCGTGGACGGTCCCGCTGGGGCTGGCGGGCGCCGGGGAGCCGCGCGCCGGGGCCGTCTACCTGGAGACCCTGCGCCTGCCCCGCGACCGCTCGTCCTCGCGCGGCCGCCGCGTCTGGCTCCAGCCCGAGGACGACGTCCCCCACGTGCGCGACCCCCTCAACCGCCTGCGCGACGCCGTGGGCCTGCGGCCCGGCCAGGTGGTCCTCGCCGCCTCCCTGGCCTCCGCCGCCGCCGAGGTCCTGGGTTCGGAGGACCTCCTGCTCTGCTCGCCCCGCCAGGCAGAGGACCTGGGGCTGTACTGGCGCCCCACGGGCGAGGTCCGCCTCGCCCGCGGCTACGAGGTGGCCGCCGAGGCCGGGGACGAGGCGGAGCGGCTGCGCGCCCTCCTGGGACGGGCGATCGCCCGGTGCCTCGGCGCCCCGGCGGGGGAGAGCCGAGGCGAGCCGTCCGGGCGCGAACCGCTCGGACGCCCCGACCCCGGACAGGAGCCCGCGTGAGCGCCACCGCCCTGGTCCGCGACCTGCGCCGCGAACTCGACGAGGGGGGACTGCGGGGCTCCTTCCTCGTACGTGACCTGCGTACGGGCGAGGAACTGGGCATCGAACCCGACCTGGAGTTCTCGACGGCCTCGCTGGTCAAGGTCCCGCTCGCCGTCGCCACGCTCGAACGGATCCGCGCGGGGGAGATCGACGGCGCTGAGCAGGTCCTCGTGCAGCCGGGCCGGATCACCACCCCGGGGCCCACCGGGGTGAGCCGGTTCCGCCACCCGGCCCGCGTCAGCGTCGAGGACCTGCTCTACCTCAGCATGTGCCTGAGCGACAACGCCGCCACCGACGCCCTGTTCGAGATCACCCCTCCCGAGCGGGTCGCCGCGTCGCTGCGCGCGGCCGGGCTGCGCGGCATCACCGTCCGGCACACGATGCGCGGCCTCAGCGACACCCCCGCCGACCGGCTCGGCCCCGAGGGCGCGCACCTGGCGCACTCGCTGGCCATCGGCGAGGGCACCGCCGGACGGGGGCACCGCATCGAGCAGCTCGACGTCACCCGGGCCAGCTCCGGGGCGGCCCGGGCCTTCGCCGACCTGCTGGAGGCGCTGTGGCGGCCCCGGGCGATCGACCCGGACGTGGCCGCCCGGGTGCGGGAGCTGATGGGCGACAACCTGCTGCGCCACCGGCTGGCCCCCGACTTCACCTCCGACCTCTCCCGGTGGTCGTCCAAGACCGGAACCCTGCTCAACCTGCGCCACGAGATCGGTGTGGTCGAGCACGCCGACGGCCAGGCCTTCGCCGTCGCGGTGCTCACCGAGTCGCGCGTGCCCGCCTACCACCAGCCGGGGGCGGAGGCGCTCATGGCGCGCGTGGCGCGGGAGCTGCGCGACCACCTGCGGGCGGGCGTCCGCTGACCGACGAGGGCGCACCCCTTCACCGTGATCCTCTACCCGTAGCCGAAGCCGGTGCCCGAACCCCGCTGTAAGGCGCAGGCCAGGGCCCTCAGGTCACACCGGCGACGCGTGCGGCCCGACCATGGGGGCGGGCCTCAGCCCCGGGCGGCGAGCCCGAGGGCCGGGGCGAGCCGGGCCAGCACCGGCAGGATGTCGCCGTCCTCGGCCAGCGGCTGCACCGCGACGTGGTCCGCGCCCGCCTCCAGGTGCGCGCGCAGCTCCGCCGCCGCCGACTCCGGCGCGCCCTGCGCGACCATGGCGTCCACCAGCGCGTCGCTGCCGCCGTCGGCGAAGTCCTCGTCGGAGAAGCCCAGGCGCCGGAAGTTGGCGAGGTAGTTGGTCAGCCGGTTGTCGACGTAGACGCTGAGCCCCCTCCTGGCGGTGCGCCGGGTCCGCTCGCGGTCCTCTCCCAGGGCCACCTTGTGCTCGGGAGCCAGCAGCGGGCCCTGGCCCAGAGCCTCGCGCGCGCCGCGGGTGAACTCGGGGTTGACCAGGTAGGGGTGGGCTCCGGCGGAGCGCTCGGCGGACAGGCCGAGCATCCGAGGCCCCAGGGCGGCGACCACGCGCCGGTCCGCGGGCACGCCGCCGCGGTCGAGGGCGTCCAGGTAGTCCACCACCGCGCCGAAGGGCCTGACCGCCTCGGGGCCGTTGGCCTCGCGGTGGCCCGCGCCGATGCCGAGCAGGAACCGGCCGGGGTGCTCGGACTCGATCCGGCGGAAGGAGTCGGCCAGCGCCTCCGCGTCCGCGGTCCAGATGTTGACGATGCCCGTCGCGACCGCGATCCGCGACGTCGCGGCCAGCGCCGTGGACACCTCCTCCAGATCTGCGCCGGGGGAGCCGCCGACCCAGACGGCTCCGTAGCCCAGCCGTTCGATCTCGGCGGCCGCGTCGGCGGTCAGGTCGGTCCTCGTCACCCACACTCCGTAGGTCCCCAGGTCGACGGCGGTGGCGTTCAGGCTCATGTCGGGCCTTTCTTGACGGTGGTGTCGGCGTGCCGCCCCCTGCGGCCCGCCGGACGGACACGGGGGGACCTACCCACCTCCCGCCCCGAACGAGCGCCTCAGGGCGGGGGGAGGAGAGCCGTCCGGGCCGTTGTGCCCCGTTCTCCGCGGAGCACCGGGCGCGTCTCCCCGGGACGTGCTCCGTGACGCCCGCCCGGTGCGGGGCCGAGGACCCGGCCGCCGGGACGGACCACGGCGCCCGCGCGGCGCGGGGATTCCGGTCACAGCGGGTGCAGGCGTTCGGCCGCGCCCGCGCGCACGGCCTCCGAGACCCGGTCCAGGACCGGGGAGCGCAGGTTCCACCGCTGCCAGTACAGGCGCACGTCCACGGGGCGGTCCGGGGCCAGGGCCACGAGCCGCCCCGAGGCGATGTGCTCCGAGCACTGCGGTTCGGGCACCACGCCCCACCCGAACCCGAGCAGGACGGCCCGGGCGAAGTCCTCCGAGGCCGGGACGTAGTGCCGGGGGCCGCAGGGCTCACCGCCGGGGGACTCGCGCAGGAACCGGTCCTGGAGGTCGTCTCGGCGGTCGAAGTTGACCACCGGCGCCCGGGCGAGCAGCTCCGGGTCCGCCCGGCCGCCGAGGTGCTCCCGGTCGAAGCCCGGGCTGCACACCGCGTGGTAGCGCATCGCGCCCAGCCCCGCCACGGTGCACCCCTGGACCGCCTCGGGGGTGGA
Organism: Nocardiopsis sp. TNDT3; assembly: GCF_003427465.1. NCBI lineage: Bacteria > Bacillati > Actinomycetota > Actinomycetes > Streptosporangiales > Nocardiopsidaceae > Nocardiopsis > Nocardiopsis sp. TNDT3. The sequence goes on from NZ_QPFC01000361.1 coordinate 3,193, forward strand.
GGTCACGGCGGCCATCACCGCCCCCGAACGCAGCAGGGAGGTGGTGTGCTCCTCGTCCTCGCGGTGGATCTCGAACACCGCGCCCAGGTCGGCGGGCGGGTCCGCCAGCGCCTCCAGGAACCAGGTGGCCAGGCTGTCGGCGTTGACGGCCAGCGGCACCGACACCCGGCCCCGCTCGCGCTCGCCCAGCCGCAGCTCCGCGGAGGCGTCCTCGTCCAGCAGCAGCACCTGGCGGGCGTAGCGCAGCACCACGTCCCCGGCGGCGGTGGTCCGCACGGGGTTCGTGCGCTGGACCAGCACACGGCCCGCGGTCTGCTCCATCGCCCGGACCCGCTGGGACACCGCCGAGGCGGTCACGTGCAGCCGCCGCGCGGCGGCATCGAAGGTGCCCTCGTCCACCAGGGTCGTCAGGGTGCGCAGATGGTCGAACTGGAACGGCATCTTAAGCCTCCCTCATGGATCCTAAGAAAGTTTAGCTTTACTGCACACGGGTGCCTGACCTAGCGTTCCGGGGTGAACGAGACACTTCTCCCCGCCATGCTCGGCCTCGGTACCGGGCTGGCGCTCATCGTGGCCATCGGCGCCCAGAACGCCCACGTCCTGCGGATCGGCATCGAGGGCCGCACCGGCACCGTCCTGCCGGTGGTGCTGGTCTGCGCCCTGTCCGACGCGGTGCTGATCACGGCCGGGGTCCTCGGCGTCGGCGTCGTCGTCGAGGCCGCGCCCCTCGCCGTCGCCGCGGTCCGCCTGCTGGGCGCGGGCTTCCTGGTCGTCTACGGCCTGTCCGCCGCGCGCCGCGTCCTGCGCCCCGGCTCCCTCGTGGTCGGCGGCGCTTCCTCCGTCGGGCGCGGGGCCGCGGTGACCACGGCGCTGGTGCTCACCTGGCTCAACCCGCACGTGTACCTGGACACGGTGGTGTTCCTGGGCTCCCTGGCCAACCAGCAGGACGGCGACGCACGTTGGTGGTGGACGGCGGGCGCGGTCACGGGCAGCCTCGTGTGGTTCTTCGGGCTGGGCTTCGGCGCCCGTCTGCTGCGCCCGGTCTTCGCCCGCCCGGGCGCCTGGCGGGTCCTGGACGCGCTCATCGCCGCCGTCATGCTCACCCTGGGCGTGCGCATGGCACTCGGCGCCTGAGTCGCCGCCCCTTCGCCGGGCCGGCCGCACCCCGGCGGAGCCCGGTGGCCCGCGCGTGCGCTGGGACCATGGGGTCGTCGTCCACGTAGACCACGCGCGCGGACCGACGTCCTCGGCGGACAGCCGGTCCGGGGCCGGGTGGCGCCCCGCCCGTCCCCGCAGGGCCCCTCCGGGAAGCCCCGCAGGCGTCGTTCGGGGCGGCGTGGTGAGGGCCTCCCTCTGGGGTCGTGTACGCCCCGGCCATAAAACGTTTCAAGTAAGGAAGGGTCGCCTGGCCAGCCGAGAGATAGGGTGAACCTTGACACATGAGAAGAGCTGGCGGTAGTTTCAGCCCAGCCTGAGTGAAACGATTCAATGGGCCTTCTCGCCGGTCGTACCGGCGGGCGCGCCCTCCCCGAACGGAGCCCCACCGTGGCAGCACTCCCCGAACGCGGCGCGGACGCCCTGGCCGTCCTGCGACGCCAGCACATCGAACTCCCCTCCTGGGCCTTCGGGAACTCCGGTACCCGGTTCAAGGTGTTCGCGCAGCCCGGCGTCCCCCGTGACCCCTGGGAGAAGGTCGCCGACTCCGCCGAGGTCCACCGCCTCACCGGGGTCGCCCCCACGGTCGCCCTGCACATCCCCTGGGACCGGGTCGACGACTACGCCGCGCTCGCCGCCCACGCGCGCGACCTGGGCATCGGCGTCGGCACCATCAACGCCAACGTCTTCCAGGACGACGACTACCGGCTCGGCAGCGTCACCAACCCCGACCCGGGCGTGCGCCGCAAGGCGATCGACCACCTGCTGGAGTGCGTGGACGTCATGGACGCCACCGGCTCGCGCGACCTCAAGCTGTGGTTCGCCGACGGCACCAACTACCCCGGCCAGGACGACCTGCGCGCCCGCCAGGACCGCCTCGCCGAGGCCCTGTCCGAGGTCTACGACCGGCTCGGCCCCGACCAGCGCCTGCTGCTGGAGTACAAGCTCTTCGAGCCCGCCTTCTACGCCACCGACGTCCCCGACTGGGGCACCGCCTACGCCCACTGCCTGGAGCTGGGGGAGAAGGCCGTGGTCTGCGTGGACACCGGCCACCACGCCGCGCACACCAACATCGAGTTCATCGTCGCGTTCCTGCTGCGCGCCGGGAAGCTCGGCGCCTTCGACTTCAACTCGCGCTTCTACGCCGACGACGACCTCATGGTCGGCGCCGCCGACCCCTTCCAGCTCTTCCGCATCATGTACGAGGTCGTACGCGGCGGCGGCCTGGCCGCCGACACCGGGGTCGCGTTCATGCTCGACCAGTGCCACAACATCGAACCCAAGATCGCCGGTCAGATCCGCTCGGTCATGAACGTGCAGGAGGCCACCGCCAAGGCCCTGCTCGTGGACGCCGACGCGCTCGCCGCCGCCCAGCGCGAGGGCGACGTCCTGGCCGCCAACGCCGCCCTGATGGACGCCTACAACACCGACGTGCGGCCCCTGCTCGCCGACCTGCGCCGGGACCAGGGCCTGGACCCCGACCCCATGGCCGCGCACGCCCGCTCCGGCTACGCCGAGCGCGTCGCCGAGGAGCGCAGGGGCGGCGCCCAGGCCGGGTGGGGCGCGTGAACCGGCCGCCGTCCACGCCAGAGCACAGCAGCACCGAACAGGGAGACCCCGTGTCCGACGTCGTCGAACAGCTCCTCGCCCGCAGCAACACCCTCGGCGCCGACCCGCGCAACACCAACTTCGCCGGGGGCAACACCTCCGCCGCGGGCACCCGCACCGACCCCGTCACCGGACAGGACGTCGACCTGCTCTGGGTCAAGGGCTCCGGCGGCGACCTGGGCACCCTCACCGAGGACGGCCTGGCCGTGCTGCGCCTGGACCGCCTGCGCGCCCTCGTGGACGTCTACCCCGGCGAGGACCGCGAGGACGAGATGGTCGCCGCCTTCGACCACTGCCTGTTCGGCAGGGGCGGCGCCGCGCCCTCCATCGACACCGCCATGCACGGCCTGCTGCGCGCCGCGCACGTGGACCACCTGCACCCCGACTCCGGCATCGCCCTGGCCACCGCCGCGGACGGCGAACGCCTGACCCGCGAGTGCTTCGGCGACCGCGTGGTGTGGGTGCCCTGGCGCCGTCCCGGGTTCCAGCTCGGCCTGGACATCGCCCGTATCGCCGAGGAGAACCCCGACGCCATCGGCGCGATCCTGGGCGGCCACGGCATCACCGCCTGGGCCGAGACCAGCGAGCAGTGCCAGGCCAACTCCCTGGAGATCATCCGCACCGCCGAGGGGTTCTTGGAGGAGAACGGCCGCCCCGAGCCCTTCGGCCCCGTCCTGGAGGGCTACGGCGCCCTGCCCGAGGCCGAGCGCCGCCAGCGCGCCGCCGCCCTGGCCCCGGTCATCCGCGGGCTGGCCTCCACCGACCACCCCCAGGTGGGCCGCTTCACCGACAGCGACGTGGTCCTGGACTTCCTGGCCGGGGCCGAGCACCCCCGCCTGGCCGCGCTGGGGACCTCCTGCCCCGACCACTTCCTGCGCACCAAGGTCCGGCCCCTGGTGCTCGACCTGCCCGCCGACGCCCCGCTGGAGCGGGCCGTGGAGCGCCTGCGCGAACTGCACGGGGAGTACCGGGCCGAGTACCGCGCCTACTACGAGCGCCACGCCGACGCCGACAGCCCCGCCATGCGCGGCGCCGACCCGGCGATCGTGCTGGTCCCCGGGGTGGGCATGTTCTCCTTCGGCAAGGACGCCAAGACCGCGCGCGTGGCGGGCGAGTTCTACGTCAACGCGATCAACGTGATGCGCGGCGCCGAGTCCGTCTCCACCTACCGGCCCATCGAGGAGTCGGAGAAGTTCCGCATCGAGTACTGGGCGCTGGAGGAGGCCAAGCTCGCCCGCCTGCCCGAGCCCAAGCCGCTCGCCGCCCGGGTCGCCCTGGTCACGGGCGCGGCCAGCGGTATCGGCAAGGCCATCGCCGCCCGCCTGGCGCGCGAGGGCGCCTGCGTGGTCGTGGCCGACCTGGACGCCGACAGGGCGGCCGCCGCCGCGGCCGAACTGGGCGGCTCCGACACGGCCGTGGGCGTGGCCTGCGACGTCAGCGACGCGGACGCGGTGGCCCGCGCCTTCGCCGCGGCGGCCCTGGCCTTCGGCGGCGTGGACCTGGTGGTCAACAACGCCGGGCTGTCCATCTCCAAGCCGCTGCTGGAGACCAGCGAGCGCGACTGGGACCTTCAGCACGACGTCATGGCCAAGGGGTCCTTCCTGGTCTCGCGCGAGGCGGCCAGGACGATGACCGCCCAGGGCATGGGCGGCGACATCGTCTACATCGCCTCCAAGAACGCCGTGTTCGCCGGTCCCAACAACGTCGCCTACTCCGCGGTCAAGGCCGACCAGGCCCACCAGGTGCGGCTGCTGGCCGCCGAACTGGGCGGCGAGGGAATCCGGGTCAACGGCGTCAACCCCGACGGGGTGGTGCGCGGCTCGGGCATCTTCGCCGGGGGCTGGGGCGCCCAGCGGGCCAAGGTGTACGGGGTCAGGGAGGAGGACCTGGGCGCGTTCTACGCCCAGCGCACCATCCTGGGCCGCGAGGTGCTGCCCGAGCACGTGGCCAACGCGGTGTTCGCGCTGACCGCGGGCGAGCTGTCGCACACCACCGGCCTGCACATCCCCGTGGACAGCGGCGTCGCCGCGGCCTTCCTGCGATGAGCGCCGCCGGAGGGGGCGCCGTCCACGCCGCCGTCGACCTGGGCGCCTCCAGCGGCCGGGTCATCGCCGGGCGGGTCGAGGACGGGCGGCTGCGCACCGAGGAGGTCGCCCGCTTCCCCAACGGGCCGGTCACCGTGCCCGCGGGAAGCCGCGCCGGCCTGCACTGGGACGTGCTGTCCCTGTACGCGGGCGTGGTCGAGGGGCTTCGCCGGGCCGCCGGACCCCACGGCCTGGCCTCGGTCGGCGTGGACTCCTGGGCGGTGGACTACGGGCTGCTCGACGCCGACGGCGCCCTGCTCGGCAACCCCGTGCACTACCGCGACGGGCGCACCGACGGGGTGCCCGAGCGGGTGTTCGCGCACCTGCCCGCCGAGCGGATGTACGCGGTCAACGGGTTGCAGGTGCAGCCGTTCAACACGGTGTTCCAGCTCGCAGCCGCCTCCGGCGGCGCCCAGCTGGCCGCGGCCCGCGATCTGCTGCTCGTGCCCGACCTACTCGGGTACTGGCTGACGGGCGAGCGGGTCGCGGAGCTGACCAACGCCTCCACCACCGGCCTGGTCGACGTGCGCGAACGCCGCTGGGCCGACGCCTGCCTGGACCTGCTGGAGACGGGCTTCGGGGTCGCGGCGCGGGACCTGCTGCCCGGTCTGGTCGAACCCGGAACCGTCGTCGGCGCCCTCCGGCGCGGCCCGGAACCCGGTGCGGGCC
>NZ_QPFC01000362.1:0-13831 GCF_003427465.1 Nocardiopsis sp. TNDT3
CTCGCGCGCGGGCAGGTCGGCCGGGACGGTGTCCACGTCGGGACGCGGGACCAGGACCTGGCGCAGCGTCCGCCCGGTGATGTCGAAGGCCCCGGAGAGGATGGTGCGCTGTTCGGGGGTCATATGGCCCTGGGCCTCGATCATGTCGCGCAGCTCCTCCTCGGTGGCCTCCTCCCTGGCGCCGTGCGGGTCGAGCCCGCCGAGCCGGACGACCAGGTCGGTGGAGGCGCTGAGAAGCCAGATCGCGGGGCGCGAGAGCAGCGCCAGCGCGTTGAGCGGGCGGGCCACGAGCAGTGCCCAGGGCTCGGCGCGCTGCATGGCGATGCGCTTGGGCGCGAGTTCGCCCAGGACCAGGGTGACGAAGGTGAGCACGACGGTGACCAGCACGACCGACACCGGGGCCGCGTAGGAGCCGAGGAAGCCCAGCGGCTCGACCAGCGGCCGGGCCAGGGAGACGGCGGCGGTGGCGGAGGCGAGGAAGCCCGCGAGGGTGATGCCGATCTGGATGGTGGCCAGGAACCGGTTGGGGTCGCGGGCCAGCCGGGCCACCGCGCGCCCACCCGGGCCGCGCTCCTCCAGCCGCCTGATCTGCCCCTCCCGCAGCGTGATCAGGGCGATCTCGCTGCCCGCGAACACGGCGTTCACCACGACCAGGACCAGGACGAGGCCGATCTGGGCCCCGATGCCCTCCATGGGACTCCCCCGCGGTCGACTGCCGGTGTCTGAGCTGGGATTCCTTCCCCGAAACCCGAGGGCCACACCACCAGGGGCCGTCGTCCGCGCGCCGCGCGGGCCCCGCCCGCGGCACGGCCTGACCACATGCGGACAAAGACGAGTCTGAATGGCCTCTCGTTCGCTTCAGCGCTGTTACCGCAGGTAGGAACGCACAGGGATCACCGCGAAGGGCGGCCGCCCCCTCCCGGAGGCTCTTACGCACCTGTTGTAACCTTCCTCTCCGATACCCCTCTTTCACCCTCTGGAGTTCCCGTGTCCGGTTCGACCGGCGTCAACCCCGTCGACGCCATGTCCGAGGCCCAGGAGGCCGAAGCCCTGGCCGAGGCGATGGTCTTCCTCGGCACCGACTTCGAGGCCGCCGTCGAAGGCCTGACGGGAGCCGTGTCCGAGCACGTGACGGGCGGTCTGGACGACTACGGCCTCGACACCATGGAGCACATCCGGAGGGTCGCCCAGAACGGCATCAACCTGGCGCAGAACGTGCAGGGCGCCGACCTGGCCATCACCGACACCGACCACGAGAACGCCGAGGAGTACCAGGAGGGTCTGGAGTCCCTCGACATCCAGATCAACTTCTGACCCCTGTCCCCCGCCCCCACCAACCGCGGAGACCCCTGCCGTGAGCGACCTCTCCTCCATGTCCCTCGGTCTGCCCGAGGACATCGCCGCCGACGTCGGCGCCATCGAGACGGGCGCCGACCAGCTCGACGCCGTCCGACAGAACATGCTCGGCCAGTCCGAGGGCACCCACAGCCGGTTCCGGTCCTCCGCCGGGGAGTTCACCGACCTCGTCGCCTGGAACATCGTCTCCAGTTCGTCCCAGGAACTGTCCTCCTGGCAGGAGGCCGCCGCTTCCCTGACCTACGGCGCGGCGGTCCTGCGCCAGTGGGGGCTCGACATCGAGACCTACCGTGCCGAGCGCGCCAAGCTGGAGACCCGCTGGGAGGAGGAGAAGGCCGACGCCGAAGCGGCCGTCGGCGCCTCCGAGGGGAGCGGCTCCATCCTCGGTGAGGGAACCCGTGAGGGGATGAAGGTCGCCCAGCTGGAAACGCTGCGCGCGGAACTGCTCTCCGAGCACTCCGGGCACTGGGAAACCCTGATGGAGCAGGCCGAGCAGACCGAGAGGGACCTGCGCGACGGCCCCAGCCAGGACAGCCTGGAGCGTCTGATCGAGTCGTCCCTGCTCACCGGCGGCCAGCTGTCCTACTTCGGTGACGCGGTCCCCAGCATGGTCCCGGACGAGCTGAGCGGTGACGAGCACCCGTCCGTCGTCAACCTGTGGTGGACCTCGATGACCGAGGAGGAGCAGGACCAGGCCGTGCGGGACCATCCCGAGCTGCTGCGCGAGCTCGACGGCATCCCGGCGGCCGTGCGCGACCGACTGAACCGCGACCATCTCGACGACGAGATCGAGCGGTTCGAGGAGGAGATCGCCGAACGGGACGAGGAGATCGGGGAGGCGGCCGCCCGGGGCAGCAACGGGTCCGACGCGATCGCTTTGGCCATGGCGAACGACGACACGCTCGACAACCAGCTCCAGGAGCTGAAGGAGCTGCGGGAGAGCCTGGAGGACGAAAGCGCTGACAGGTACCTGCTGGCTCTGGACACCGGGGGCGACGGACGGGCGATCGTGGCCAACGGCAACCCCGACACCGCCGACAACGTGGCGACCCTGGTGCCGGGCACCACGACGACCTGGGAGAGCATCAACGACCAGGTCGGCCGAGGAGACAACCTCCTGGAGTCCGCGACGAACGCGGACCCGAACGGCAGCCACTCCGTGATCAGCTGGATCGGGTACGACGCCCCCAACGTTCCCGAGGCGGCCTTCGAAGGACGGGCGGAGGACGCGGTCAGCGAGCTGAGCAGTTTCCAGGACGGACTGCGCTCCACCCACCAGGGACCGCCGTCCCACAACACCGTCATAGGCCACAGTTACGGTTCCACGGTGGTCGGGCACACCGCGCAGAGCGACGCCGGACTCGACACGGACGAAGTGATACTCGTGGGCAGTCCCGGAACCAACGCCGACCACGTGACCGACCTGAACCTTCCCGCCGAGAACGTGCACGTCTCAACAGCGGAGAACGACGGCATCACCAACCTGACGGGCCTCACGCACGGCATGGACCCGACCGATCCGGAATTCGGAGCGAACGTGTTCGAGTCCAACCCCGGCAGTGTGGGGGGCTCCTGGCCGCTCGGCCCCGCTCACTCGGAGTACTTCGACCCCAGGACGAAATCCTTGCTCCACATGGGCAGGGTCATCGCGGGGCAGGCGGAATAAGGGATAGGAAGCGGCACGTGATCAGATTCAGACCGTGGGCGTGGGTTATCGCCCTCGCCCTGGTGGCGACCGGTTGTGGCCCCGGCGAGTCCGGGGGATCGGGAACGGAGGCGACTATGACCGAGGACGAGGCCGCGGAGAAGGTCCGGGAGCACATCGACAACACGATGACCGCGCTCCCGGAGGAGGCGGAACTGGAGGAACGGCGCGGAACCATCGTCGCCGCCTGCGATGACCCCACGGACGGCGGGTCCAGGGACCGGGTCACCGTCAGCGAGACGTTCTGGGTGCGGGGCCTGCCCGTCGAGGACAACGACGCCACCTTCGAACTGCTCCACGAGCACTGGAGTTCCAACGGTTACCAGGTGTTCGAGGATCTGCGGCCCGAGGACATGTTCCTGTCCGTCGAACACGCGGAGGACGCTTTCGGGATGACCGTGCAGGTGGCGGGAGACGGCAGCTTGGCACTCTCCGCCTCCTCACCCTGTGTCCAGCCCGAGGGCGCCCCGGACTCCTGACATTCCCCGCGCACCTCAGCCCAAGCGCTCCAGGGCCCGGCGCGGGGAGCGGGCGTGCCCGCCCATCCCCGCGAACGGGCACTCCTCGCGCTCCAGGTCGATCGTGAGGTCCCGGGCAGTCTCCACCTTCTCCAGGTCCTCCCAGGTCAGGGGCGCCGCGATGGGCGCGCCCGGCCTGGCCCGCACCGAGTACGGCACCACCGCGAGCTGTTCGCGGCCGTTGCGCAGGTAGTCCACGAACAACCGGTCCCCGCGCGCGGCTTTGCGCACCTCGGTGGTCAGCTCTTCCGGCCGCCGGGCCGCCACCCGGTCCGCGACCGCCTCCGCCAGCACGCGGACCTCCTGGTCGTCGGCCTCGGGCCGCAGCGGCGAGCGCACGTGCAGGCCCCGGGAGCCGCTGGTCATCACGTAGGCGGCCAGGCCCAGGTCGTCGAGCACCTCCCGCACGTCCCGCGCCGCGGCGCGGCAGGCGGCGAAGGCCTCGGGGCCGTCCCCGGCGGGGTCGAGGTCGATCACCATCCGGTCGGGCAGGCCCAGTCTCGGCTCCCGGGACTGCCAGGCGTGCAGGGTGACCGCAGCCTGGTCGGCGCACCAGACCAGCGCGGCCGCGTCCTGGCACAGCATCATCCGGCCGCCGCTGGTCTCCACAGTGGCCACCCAGTCCGGAACCGACGGGTGCTTGACGAAGAACCCCTGCGCGTCGATCCCGTCGGGGAATCTCGCCAGGGCCACCGGCCGGTCGCGCACGTGCGGCAGCATCAGGGGGGCGATCCGGGCGTGGTACCGCGCCAGGTCCTCCTTGGTCGCCCCGCCCTCGCCGAACAGCGGCTTGCCGGGCCTGCGCACCTCCACCACGCGCCGTCCCGCGCGCACCTTCGCGGTCTCCGTCGCCATGGCCCCCCGTTCGCCGCCGTGCGGCCCGCCTACCCGGGCGGCGGGCCCGGAAACGGCCCCCGGGCACGCTAACGCCCGGCCGGGGAGGTCCCCGGCCGGGCGTTCGCGTGTCGAAACGCGCTACTACTTGCGCTTGTTGATCTCCTCGGTCAGCTGCGGGGTGACCGCGTGCAGGTCGCCCACGACGCCGAAGTCGGCCAGCTCGAAGATCGGGGCCTCGGGGTCCTTGTTGATCGCCACGATGTTCTTGGCGGTCTGCATGCCCGCGCGGTGCTGGATCGCGCCGGAGATGCCCAGGGCCACGTACAGGTTCGGGCTGACCGTCTTACCGGTCTGGCCGACCTGGAACTGGTTCGGGTACCAGCCGGAGTCGACGGCGGCGCGGGAGGCGCCCACGGCCGCGCCCAGCGAGTCGGCCAGGTTCTCCACGACCGAGAAGTCGTCGGAGCCCACGCCGCGCCCGCCGGAGACCACGATGGCGGCCTCGGTGAGCTCGGGGCGCTCGCCCTGCTCCTCGTGGACGCGCTCGACGACCTTGGCCGTCTTCGCGGCGTCGGAGACCTCCACCGACACCTGCTCCTCGGCGGCGGCACCGGAGGCGGCCTCGGCCGGGACGGAGTTCGGGCGGACCGCGACGACCGGCACGCCGGTGCGCACGCGGGCGTGGGTGATGGTGGTGCCGCCGAAGATGCTGTGCTCGGCGACGACCTCGGCGTTGACGTCCACGACGTCGGTGAGCACGCCCGAGCCCAGCTTGACCGCGGTGCGGCCCGCGATCTCCTTGTTCTCGGCGGTGGCCGAGACCAGGACGGCGGCGGCGCCCTTGTCCTGGGCGAGCTTGGCGAGCAGCTCGGCCTTGGGGGCCACGACGTGGTCGTTCAGCTCGGCCGAAGCCACGTAGACCTTCTCGGCGCCGTACTCGGCCAGGGTGCCCCTGCCCGTCTCGGCGCCGTCACCGATCCACACGGCCGCGGGCTCGCCGATGCGGCGGGCGGCGGTCAGCAGCTCGGTGGTGACCTTCTTGACCTGTCCGTCGACGTGGTCGACGAGGACGAGGACCTCAGCCATATCCCTTGAACCTTCCCTGAGTCTCTCGTTCGACCTAGACGAACTTCTTCTCGACGAGGAACTCGGCGATCTTCGCGGCGCCGTCGCCCTCGTCCTTGACCACCGTGCCCGCGGCGCGCGGCGGTGCGGCGTCGAAGTCGACGGTCTCGGTGGTGGCGTTGGCCAGACCCACCCTGGCCGTGTCGATGCCCGCGTCGGCGGCGGACTTCTTGTCCACCGGCTTCTTCTTCGCCTGCATGATGAGCTTGAAGGACGGGTAGCGCGGCTCGTTGATCTTCTCGACCACGGAGACGACCGCCGGGAGCTGGGCCTCGACGAGGTCGTAGCCGTAGTCGGTCTGGCGCTGGATCCTGATGGTGCTGCCGTCGATGTCGACCTTGCGGGCGAACGTGAGCTGCGGCAGGCCGAGGTACTCGGCGAGCGCGGCCCCGACCACGCCGGTGCGCGCGTCGGTGGACTCCGAGCCCAGGACGACCACGTCGAACTCGATGGTGCCCAGGGCCTGCGCGAGGGCGTAGGCGGTCTGGAGCGAGTCCGAGCCGTGGAGGGCGGCGTCGTTGACGAAGACGGCCTTGTCCGCGCCCATCGACAGGGCCTTGCGGATGGAGTCCGTGGCCTGGTCCGGTCCCATCGTCAGGATGGTGACCTCGCCGCCGTGCTTCTCCTTGAGCTGGAGAGCCTCCTCGATGGCGTACTCGTCGAGCTCGTTGATGACACCGTCGGACGCGGCGCGGTCCAGCGTCTTGTCATCGGGGTTGAGCTTCCGCTCGGTCGCCGTGTCCGGGACCTGCTTGACCAAAACGACAATATTCATGGCCGGTGGCCGACCTCCCTGCACTCCATGATCCGCCGTGCGGCGGCCGGACGCTGGCGCGCCCCCTACTGCCAACAATGCCGAATGCCGTTCGGTCATCCGACGGCGGGGCCGCCTTCACGTCCAGGCAGGTCCCGCGATGTGCTCATAGCCCAGATGTTACTGGCTAGTAGCTTGGAGGCCAACCCCTGGCCCCCGGTGTGACTGAGGCAACCCTAACCACCGCTGTACCGCCGGTCCGCCGCTGATGCTCCGACCCGGGCCGGACCGCCGGCGCCGGACACCGGTCGTGGGCGCCCGCCTCCCGCTCCCACCCTAGTCGCCGCCGATCCCGCCGGAACCGGTCACACCACCGGTAACAGGTGGGGGCCTCCCCCGCCCGGCGGAGACGCCGAAGGCCCCGGGCCGGAGCCCGGGGCCTTCGCGGTGCCCGGTGAGCCGTACGGCCGCCGGGCGGGGGTCACTGTCCGTCGAACCAGTCCGAGGGACCGCCGATCGGCACCCAGTCCGGGGCCGCCGACAGGCCGAACGACAGGATGAGCATGGTCAGCAGCACGAGGCCGATGCACACGCCGATGTAGACGTAGAGGTTGCGGTAGTGGACCCGGCGCACCAGCCACACCGCCTGGTGCCGCGCCTCGCGCCCGCTCGGCATGACGTAGCTGAGCAGGATCATCACGAAGATCGCGAAGGCGCCGGTGTAGTTGGCGCCCTGACCCGGCACGTCCGCGATCCGCGCGTAGATCATGCCGACCAGGATGCCCGCCAGCAGGTAGACCAGCCCGAAGCCGAGCGTGCGCAGCGCCATGCGCCCGAAGGCCCACGGGAAGCTGAGCGCCACCACCATGTTGTCGGAGCTGCGCGGGCCGCGCGTCTGGAGGCGGCGGGCGTGCTCGGCCTTGACCACGTCCAGGGCGCCCAGCGCGGCGATGAGCACGACGCCCAGGATCAGCCCGAACCAGGGGAAGAGCAGCGACACACCGGCCACGGAGACCAGCATGGGCAGGATCGTCAGCGGGTGCATCCGCCACGACCGCTCCTCGTACTCCTCGCCCTCCTCGTCGGAGTCGTCCTGGAAGTAGTCGCTCACCCGGTCGTTGCCGCCGCGCCGGAACCGGCCCAGCAGGCCGCCGCGCCGCTCCTCGTACCCGTCCTCGTCGAACTCCTGCGTCTGGTTGCTGCCCCGGCCGTCGTCCACCGGGGTGAGGATGTCGGCGAAGTCGCCCTTGTGCAGCGGGGTGTTGAAGAACTGCGTGTGCGGGGCCTGGTAGCCCTCGTCCTCGCGCTCGTCGACGGGGCGCCGGGCGTACCCGTCCCGGTCCACCGGGTCCATCATCATCGTGCCCTGCGGGTCCTCGCGGGAGAACTCGTCGGGCTGGATGTGACGCGTGCCCAGCGCGTCGTCCGGTTCGTCGCGGACCGGGCTGATCCGCATCGTCCCCTGCGGGTCGTCCGGGTCCCCGGCGTCGCGCGGGGCGATGCGCTCGGTGCCCGGCAGCCCGTCGTCCTCGTCGCCCCAGCCGCGCCGGGCGCCCGAGAGGTCGTCGGTGGACTCCGGGTCGTCGACGCGGCGGCCGTTCGCCGCGCCCGAGAGGTCGTCGGTGGACCCGGGGTCGTCGAGCAGACCGCCGGAGTGCGCGGCGGAGGTCGGGCGCGCGGGGTCCCCGGACGGGGACCAGGCGCTGGAGGCGGGACCGCCGCCCGTGTGCGGGGGACCCCAGCCCTGGTCGCCCTGGGCCGCGCGACCGGCCAGGTAGCCCGCCGCACCGCCGAGCGCGGCACCGGCCGCGCCCGCCGCGGCTGCGCCGCCCGGGCCGCCGCTGCCCGGCTCCTCCCCCGTGCCCCCGGCCGTGGTCGGGTGGTACACGGTGTGGCTGCCGGTGAGCCCGCTGGGACGGCCTCCCGCGTCCTCGGTCCAGGGCAGGTCGAGGTTGAGGCGGCTGGCCTCCTCCAGCAGTTCCTCCGCCGTGGGGCGGCTGCGCATGTCGCGGGAGACGGCGCGGTTGACCAGCGGCCGCAGCGCCTCGTGCATCCCGTCCATGTCGATCTCGCCGTTGAGGATGCGGAAGAAGATGACCTCGAAGGTGCCCGCGCCGTAGGGCGGGCGGCCGGTGGAGGCGAAGGCGACGGTGCCGCCCCAGGCGTGGATGTCGGTGGCCGGGCCCAGGTCGGTGCCCTCGATGACCTCCGGGGACAGGTAGCTGGGCGTGCCCACGAACGTGCCGGTCTGGGTCAGCTTGGCGCCGTCCACCGCGTGCGCGATGCCGAAGTCGATGACGATCGGCTCGCCGTTGGAGATGATCACGTTGCCGGGCTTGAGGTCGCGGTGGATCACGTCCACCGCGTGGATGTCGCGGATCGCGCGGGCCATGCCGGTGACGAAGCGGGTCAGGGCCCGGCCGCGCAGGGGGCCGTGGTTGGTGACCGTGGCGTCCAGGGTCGGGCCGGGGATGTGCTCGGTGACCACCCACGGCAGCTCGGCCTGGGTGTCGGCTTCGATGACCTCGGCCACGTTGGGGCTGTGCACGCGGCGCATGGTCTCGACCTCGCGGGCGAGGCGGGCCCGGGCGATCTGGTCGCCCGCGACCTCCGGCTTGAGGACCTTCACCGCGACGAACTGCTCGGTCCGGGGGTCCTCGGCCTGGTACACCACGCCCATGCCGCCCTGCCCGATGCGGCGGCGGATGACGTAGTGGCCGATGCGCTCCGGCAGCTCCTCACCCATGGGGAAACCTGCCGACATTGCCATCGAGAACTCATCCCCTCAAAAGACCACATACCACCGCGTCCAGCTTAACGGCCGGGGGATGGGTCACCATTGGCTTGTTCGTCCCGTCTCGGGCCCGTGTGGTCGCTTCCGCACCGCCGGGCGTCCGGGGTTCAGGCGGCGCGTCCGTCCGGGGGCGACCCTCACGAGTATGACGGAAAACTGGCGTGGGCGGTTCCCTCCCTCCCGTCCGGACTGGCCGGATGCGGACGTTCGGCCGAACCCCCCGTGACACCGTTCGATCCGACGAGCGGGGCGAAAAGTTCTCGAATCCACCGAAACGGCGGCGGGACGGACGGCACGGCACCGTGTGCCGCCGCCCCGACCTGCTGTTTCGGTGCCCGATCAGCTCTGCGCGGCGCCTCTTCAGCGCCCCTTGAAAGCGGCCTTGCCGGGTCCCTGCTCGACGAAGCTGCGCATGCCGTCCTTCTGGTCCTCGGTCGAGAACAGACCCGCGAAGTGCAGGCGCTCGATCTCCAGACCGGTGTCCAGGTCCGTCTCCAGGCCCCGGTCCACCGCCTCCTTGGCCGCGGCCAGCGCGACGGCCGGTCCCCCGGCGTACCGGGCGACCAGCGCCACGGCGGCCCGGTAGACCTCCTCGTCCGGGACGACCTGGTCCACCAGGCCGATCTCCCGGGCCTCGTCCGCCTTCACGTGGCGGCCGCTGAAGATCATCTCCTTGGCCCGGGAGGGACCGATCAGGCGGGGCAGGCGCTGGGTCCCGCCCGCGCCGGGGATGACGCCGAGCTGGATCTCGGGCACGCCCAGCCTGGCCCCGGCCCCCGCCACGCGGAAGTCCGCGGCCAGGGCCAGTTCCAGGCCGCCGCCGAGCGCGTACCCGGTGACCGCCGCCACGACCGGCTTGGGGATGCGGGCCACCAGGTTCAGGGCGTTTTGGAGGTCGCGCGCGTAGCCCAGCATCTGCGCGGCGGTGAGGTCGGCCATCTCCTTGATGTCGGCGCCCGCGACGAACACCCGCTCGCCGCCGTAGACCACCACGGCGCGCACGTCCGGGTCCTTGGCGACCCGGGTCGCGGCCTCGGCGATCTCCGCGGTGAGCGCGGCGTTGAGCGCGTTCACCTTCGGCCTGTCCAGCCGGATCACGGCCACGGCCGGGTGGTCCGGATCGGTCTCCACACGCACGAACTCGCCCACGGTCCACTGCCCCTCACTACTCGGACGTCACTGTCTCCGAACTGCTTACCACCCGGTTCAGGAGAAGAGCAGCACCAGGGTGCCCAGCCGAGCGGACAGGGTGTAGGCCGCCGCCAGGAGCAGGGCGGCCCCCGCCAGCAGCAGCGTGTCCGCGGTCCGCCAGCGGCTCTCCCGGGCCCGGGTGCGCGGCCCGGTCCCGAAGGCGCGCGCGTCCATCGCCGCGGCCAGCAGCGTCCCGGTGCGGATGGAGCGCACCAGCAGGGCGAACAGGCGGCCGAAGAACAGCGTGACCGCCCTGACCGGGTTGCGCCCGGCCTCCAGCCCGCGCGCCCTCCGCGCCAGCGTGATCGTGCGCCACTGGTCGGCGAGCATCGGGACGAGCCGCAGCGCCGCCAGCACGCCCATGGCGGGCCGCTCGGGGACCCGGAGCCGCTGCACCAGGCCGTCGGCGGTCTCCGTGGGGTCGCTGCTCACGGCGGCGAGCAGTCCGGGCAGGGCGATGGCCAGCAGGCGCACCGCGGCGCCCAGCGCGCCCTCCGCGCCGTGCTCCCCGTACAGGTAGTTGACCAGTCCGCTGGAGAGCCCCATGAGCAGGAAGGGCCCGCCCAGGACGAGCAGGGTGCGCCGGTCGGTCCCGCTGAACGGCAGGAGCAGCAGGACGCCCGCCAGCACGGTGCCGCCGGTGACGGCGTCCACGGCCGGGACCAGGCCCACGCCCAGCAGCAGGGCGGCGAGCAGTTTGGCCGCCGGGTTGAGCCCGACCAGCCAGAAGCGCGCCCCGCCGTCCTCGGGAGCCTCCAGGGTGAGCGCGTCCCCTGCCGGGGCGCTGACCCCGCCAGACCCCCGGGCCTCAGCGGAGGCGCCGACCTCGTCCGGCCCGTGAACCCCTTCCGGCTCACGGAGCTCATCCGGTGCGCGAGGGACCTCGTCCGCCTCCCGGATCCCGTCCGGCGTACGGGTTCCCTTCCCGGGTGTGTCCGACGGCCTCCGGTCAGCCACGGCTCCCCCTTCCCGCCGCCGCGTGCCCCGCGGGCCCGGTCGGCTCCGGCGGGCCGGGCGGCTCCGCCCCGGCGCCCGGTGCGGCGGCCTCCTGCACGGCCCGGCCCCCGGCCACGCGCACCCGCGCGTCGGCCAGACTGCGCAGCAGCAGGTCGTCGTGGGTGGCCATGACCACCGCGCGGCCCGCGGACCGCAGGGTGGCGAGCAGCTCCACGAGTTCGGTCCAGGTCCGGGTGTCCTGACCGAAGGTGGGCTCGTCGAGGACGAGCGCGTCGGGCGCGTGCGCGGGGCCCGAGCTGAGCGCCGTGGCCACCGACAGCCGCCGCTTCTCCCCGCCCGAGAGCGTGTAGGGGTGCACGTCGGCCAGCGCGGACAGGCGCAGACGCTCCATCAGCTCGCCCACCCAGGCCTCGGTCTCGGCCTCGCCCATACCCGCGCGCAGCGGGGCGAAGCGCAGCTCGTCGCGCACGGTGGCGGTGACGAACTGGTCCTCGGCGTGCTGGAAGACCGTGCCCACGTGCCGGGCCAGCCTGCGGGCGGGCCAGCGCACGAGCGGGCGCGGGTCGGCCCCGGCCAGCGGCCCGCGCGGCAGCACCGCCCCCCGGTGGGGCCTGGACAGTCCGGCGAGCAGGGTCAGCAGCGTGGACTTGCCCGCGCCGTTGGGTCCGGTCAGGGCGGTCGCGGTTCCGGCTCGGACGGTGGCGTCCACCCCCTCGAACACCGTGCGCCGGGGCGCCGCGCGCACGCCGAGCTGGCTCGGGGTGCGCGCCGTGACGCCCACGGCCTCCAGCAGGGGCTCCCCGCCCGGCGCGGGCGCCAGGACGGGCGCGGGCTCGTGCCCGGGCACCCACACTCCCTGCGCGGCCAGCGAGCGCCCGTGCTCGGCGAACACCGTTCCCGGCGGGCCGTCGGCGACGACCCCGCCGCCGGGCGCCACGACCACGACCCGGTCCACCAGGTCCACGACGTCGGCCACGCGGTGCTCGACCAGCACCAGGGTCGCCTCGGTCTCGGCGAGCAGGCGGGCCAGCACGCCGCGCACCAGCGCGGCCCCGGCGGGGTCGAGGTTGGCGGTGGGCTCGTCCAGCAGCAGCAGGCGGGGGCGCATCGCCAGGGCCCCGGCGATCACCAGGCGCTGCTTCTCACCGCCCGACAGCGCCCCGGTGGGGTGGCGCGGTCCGTACGGGAAGCCCACGGCCTCCAGTGCCTCGTGGACCCGGGGCCAGATGAGGTCGGGTGCCACGCCCAGGTTCTCCGGGCCGAAGGCGACGTCGTCGCCCGCGCGCGCCATCACCAGCTGCGTCTCGGGGTCCTGGCTGACCAGGCCGACCGAGCCCCGGCTCCGGTCGGCGGGCTCGCCGTCCAGGAGCAGGGTGCCCTCGTGGTCGCCGCTGATGGCGGCGTCCTCGCCGGTCAGACCGGCCAGTGAGTGCAGCAGGGTGGACTTGCCCGCGCCGGAGGCGCCCAGCAGCAGCACGCGCTCGCCCGGCTCGATCACCAGGTCCACGCCGCGCAGCGCGTGGGACCCGCGGCCCGAGTGCCGCCAGCCCCAGCCGGAGAGCTCCACGCGCGCGCCCGGGCCCCCGGCCGCCGTCCGGCGCCCGTTCGCGGAGGCCACGGTCAGCCCCTCGCGGACGGGAAGGGGGCCAGCGCCCCGGAGCGGGCCAGGGCGGTGGTGAGCAGGCGGGAGCCCACGCCCGCGATGAGGGCGGCGCTGACCACCACGATGACGCCGTAGGTGACCTGGTAGGACAGCGGCCAGGTCACGTTGTAGGCGAGGTTGTCGCGGATGGCGGGGGAGACGCCCGCGACCGCCGCCGCGAGGACGGCCACGCCCATGCCCCAGCGGCGGTAGCCGAAGGCGAGGAAGACGAGTTCGGGCAGGATGCCCTGGAGGGCGCCGTCGAGGATGACCATGATCCCCCACTGGGTGCCCAGGAGCGCCGAGACCGAGGCGGCGGCGATGGCGGTGAGCAGGGCCGCACCGGGCTTGCGGATGATCAGGCCGCCCAGTACGCCGGAGATCAGCCACATGCCGTAGACGACGGCCTGCGCGGGCGGGAAGCCGACGAACAGCGGGGTCGTGACCGACCAGACGATGTTCCAGAGCCAGAAGACCACGCCGACCGCGACGCCGATCACGGAGGCCACGACGATGTCGACGGTGCGCCAGCTCCGCAGTCGGCCGAGGAGGTCGCGCCGGAAGCCGGCGCCCTGGGGGGTGGTGTCCCTCTTCATATGGTGTCCCTTCGCCGGGGGATGCGAGGGGCCCGTGCGGCCGAGAGCGGCGCCGGAACGCGTTCCGTGCGCGCCGGGACGTCCCCGGTGCGCGGGAGCACGCCACCGGTGACGGTTCCTACGACTTCCTTCGCTGGCATGACCCAGATCAGGTGTGTAAGGGTCTGCGGCCTGGTGCCGCACTCTCAGCGCTCGCGCGCTCCCCTGTCGGTTTCGTCCATTATGAACAAGGGGGAGCGCCGGGGTGTTCCCGGGTCGCGTCAGCGCACGTCGGGGCCTCAGCCCCCGGGACTGGCGCCGCCCTCGGGCACCTGCGGTCCCGGGGTCGCGCCGCCCCAGGGCGCGCCGCCGTCCCC
>NZ_QPFC01000363.1:0-1785 GCF_003427465.1 Nocardiopsis sp. TNDT3
GTGCCGCGTCCGCGCCCGTGTGGCGAGGCGGGCGGCGGGACCGGCAGCAGGCGGAACTCGCCCAGGCCGAGCAGGGAGAGCGGATCGAGGTGGTCGTCGCCGCGGAGCAGGCCCCAGTGCAGGCAGGGCCGGTCCGGGCGGTGCGGCGGCGCGGCGGCGAGCGTGCCCAGAACGTCCCCGGCGGCGACCGGGTCGCCGCGGACCAGGTCGGACTCCACCGGCAGGTAGGTGGTGCGCAGGTCGCCGTGGGTCACGCTCACCAGCGGTGTGCCCGCCACCCGGCCCGCGAAGTGCACCCGCCCGGCACCGGCCGCGCGGACCTCCTGGCCGGGCTCAGCGGCCAGGTCCACGCCCAGGTGCCCGGGCAGCCAGCGCTGTTCGGGCGGGTCGAAGGGGCGCAGCACCCGGACCGGCGGGTCCACCGGCCAGCGCCAGTCGGCCTCGGCGGGGTGGTGCGGGGACAGGAGGGAGAACACCAGGGACAGGGTCAGGAGCAGTGAGGGGGCCATACCTCCAGGGTCCGGGCGCGGGGGCCGCGACACCAGGGGGAGTCCGTGCCTGTGGACGACCCCGCCGCGGAAAGGGGGCGCCACGCGGCGCAGGTCCCGACGTATTCCCGATGGAGATAGAATCATCTGTGGCCCGTCGGGCCGATCACAATACGCACGTCCACGAGCCTCCTCAGCGAGGGGCCGCACCCGCGGTCCGTGCCGCCTCCGGGCGGTGCGGCGGTACGGCCGGGGCGTCAGGAACAACCGAGGGCGGGGCCCCTCCCCGCCACCATCAAGGAGGACCAGGTCATGGCCACAGTCGTGACGATCCGCCAGCTCCTGGAGAGCGGCGTCCACTTCGGGCACCAGACCCGTCGCTGGAACCCCAAGATGAAGCGCTTCATCTTCACCGAGCGCAACGGCATCTACATCATCGACCTCCAGAAGTCGCTGGCCTACATCGACCGCGCCTACGAGTTCGTCAAGCAGACGGTCGCCCACGGCGGCACCGTCCTGTTCGTCGGCACCAAGAAGCAGGCGCAGGAGGCCATCGACGAGCAGGCCCGCCGCGTCGGCATGCCCTACGTCAACCAGCGCTGGCTGGGCGGCATGCTCACCAACTTCTCCACCGTGCACAAGCGGCTCCAGCGCCTCAAGGAGCTGGAGGAGATCGACTTCGACGACGTCGCCGGCTCCTCGCTCACCAAGAAGGAGCTCCTCAACCTTCGCCGTGAGAAGGAGAAGCTGGAGCGCACCCTCGGCGGTATCCGCGACATGTCCCGCGTGCCCAGCGCGGTCTGGATCGTGGACACCAAGAAGGAGCACATCGCGATCAGCGAGGCTCGCAAGCTGAACATCCCGGTCGTGGCCATCCTGGACACCAACTGCGACCCGGACGAGGTCGACTACCCGATCCCGGGTAACGACGACGCGATCCGCAGCGTCAGCCTGCTCACCCGCGTGGTCGCCGACGCCGTCGCCGACGGTCTCATGGCCCGCTCCGGCGCCTCCGAGGCCTCCGGCGAGCGCAAGTCCGCCGAGGAGCCCCTGGCCGAGTGGGAGCGCGAGCTCCTGGAGGGCAAGGCCGACTCGGCCGAGGCTCCCGTCGAGGCCGCCGAGGCCGCTGCCGAGCAGGCCCCGGTCGAGACCGCCGCCGTCGCCCCGGCCGACGAGGTCGCCGCCGAGGCCCCGGCCGAGGCCACCTCCGAGGACTCCCCGGTCGACGCGCCCGCGAAGGCCCCCGACGCCGAGTAGTTCCGTGCCTCCGAGCACCGTCGCCGCCCCCCCCCACCCC
>NZ_QPFC01000364.1:0-9721 GCF_003427465.1 Nocardiopsis sp. TNDT3
CCCCGCCGCGGTACCGCGTCAGTTCTCCAGCATCTCCGTGACCAGGGCGGCGATCGGCGACCGCTCGGACCGGGTCAGGGTGACGTGCGCGAACAGGGGGTGGCCCTTGAGCTTCTCGATCACCGCGACCACGCCGTCGTGGCGGCCCACGCGCAGGTTGTCGCGCTGGGCGATGTCGTGGGTGAGCACCACCCGCGAGTTCTGGCCGAGGCGGGAGAGGACCGTGAGAAGGACGTTGCGCTCCAGGGACTGGGCCTCGTCGACGATCACGAACGCGTCGTGCAGCGACCGGCCGCGGATGTGGGTGAGCGGGAGGACCTCCAGCATCCCCCGGTCCACGATCTCCTCGATGACCTCCTCGCTGGTCACCGCGGACAGGGTGTCGTGCACCGCCTGGCCCCACGGGGTCATCTTGTCGTTCTCGCTCCCGGGCAGGTAGCCCAGCTCCTGGCCGCCGACCGCGTACAGCGGCCGGAACACCATCACCTTGCGGTGCTGGCGGCGCTCCAGGACGGCCTCCAGACCGGCGCACAGCGCCAGCGCCGACTTGCCGGTGCCCGCGCGTCCGCCCAGGGAGACGATGCCCACCTCGGGGTCGGTGAGCAGGTCGAGGGCGATGCGCTGCTCGGCGCTGCGGCCGTGCAGGCCGAACACGTCGCGGTCGCCGCGCACCAGCTTCACCGACTTGTCGGGCTGGACCCGGCCGAGCGCCTTGCCGCGCTCGGAGACCAGCACCAGCCCGGTGTGGCAGGGGAGATCGCGGGCCGCGTCGATGTCGCTCTCGCCGCTGGTGAACAGTTCGCCGATCTGGTGCGCGGGCACGTCCAGCTCGGCCATGCCCGTCCAGCCGTGCTCGATGGCCAGTTCGGCCCGGTACTCGTCGGCGGCCAGCCCGATGGAGGCCGCCTTGATCCGCATGGGGAGGTCCTTGCTCACCAGCACGACGTCCCCGCCCTCCTCCTGGAGGTTGCGGGCCACCGTGAGGATCCGGGTGTCGTTGTCGCCGAGCCGGAAGCCCGCCGGCAGGATCTGCGGATCGCTGTGGTTGAGTTCCACCCGCAGCGTGCCGCCGGCGTCGTTCACCGGTACCGGGGCGTCCAGACGGCCGTGGGCGACCCGCAGGTCGTCCAGGCGGCGCAACGCGTGACGAGCGAAGTACCCGAGCTCCGGGTGGTGACGCTTGCTCTCCAGCTCGGTGATCACCACCACGGGGATGACGACCTCGTGCTCGGCGAACCGGCTCAGGGCGGCCGGGTCGGCGAGCAGGACACTGGTGTCGAGCACATAGACGCGTCCGTCCTGGCCTACCTCCGTACGGGGGTCGGGGGACTGGGTGTCACGGCGATCGGTCGAGGAACTAGCCACTCGTTCTCCCCTTGGGCACCGCTGGGGCGCCCTACTGTCACGGGATCATGGAGGACCGGGACCTGGCCCGCGAGGGCCGGGTCCGGCCCTCCTCGTTGACGTTCCGCGATGGCGGAGGAGATCAATGAGACGGGGCCTCCCGAACGGGTGGACGAACGCCACCCGCTACTTCCGACGCTACGCGTCCGTGCTCCCGTTTCCAAGGGACCTCTCCCTCCGCGCGGTGAACTCCGCGTTAAGGGGTCGGGCTTCGGGGGGTCAGGATCCGTAGCGGCGGTTGCGCGCGCCGTACGAGCGCAGTGCACGCAGGAAGTCCACCCTGCGGAAGGCAGGCCAGTAGACCTCGCAGAAGTAGAACTCCGAGTGCACGCTCTGCCACAGCATGAAGCCGGACAGGCGCTGTTCCCCCGACGTGCGGATGAGCAGGTCGGGGTCGGGCTGACCGCGCGTGTAGAGATGCCGTGCGATGTCCTCGATGTCCAGGCGCTCGGCAAGCTCCTGGATACCGGTGCCCTTGGCCGCCTCCGCTTGGAGGAGGGACCGAACCGCATCAGCGATCTCACGTCTACCTCCATACCCGACGGCGACGTTGACAACCAGCCCGGGGTTGCCGGATGTGGCCGTCTCCGCCTCCTTGAGCGCCTGGGCGGTGGACGCGGGCAGGATGTCGAGGGCCCCCACGGGGCGCGTGTTCCACCCCTCCTCGCGCAGCCGGGCGATGGTCTGCTCGATGATGCGCACCAGCGGGCCCAGCTCGGACTCGTCCCGGCTGAGGTTGTCGGTGGACAGCATCCAGAGTGTGACCACCTGCACGCCGACCTCGTCGCACCAGCGCAGCAGTTCGAAGATCTTGTTCGCGCCCGCCTGGTGGCCCTGCTCGGCCGCGCCGAGCCCGCTCACCTTGGCCCAGCGGCGGTTGCCGTCCATCGCGACACCGACGTGGCGGGGGATCTCCTGACTGGTCAGCCGACGCTCCAGGCGCCGCTCGTAGAGCCAGTACAGGGGGTCACGAAGCCCCATTGGCGAAACCTCTCAGAGCTGGATCTGGAACAGCACACCGTTGGAAAGGATGTGCCGACGGGGATGCCTCCAGCGTAGTTCGCCCGAAGGGGGCTACGTCACGGCCAGGGACTTGCGCACGTGCTTGCGCCCCTGGTGGATGCGGGACTTGACGGTGCCCAGGGCCAGGTTGAGCTCGGAGGCGATCTCGTTGTAGTCCATCTGGCACAGGTCGCGCAGGACCAGGGGGGCCACCAGGTTGGGGCGGTCCTTCTCCAGCTGGTCGAGGGCCTCCAGCAGGTCGATGCGGGAACCGGCGATGACGCTGGTGGTGCGGGGGTCGCTCTGGTGGGGCATGCGCTCGGCCTCGGTGGGGAACTCCGCCGAGCGCCGCTTCATGGAGCGGTAGGTCTGCCGGGCGGAGTTGGACACCACCGTGTACAGCCAGGTGGTGAACAGGGAGTCGCCCTTGAAGCTGTCGATCTTGCGCGCCACGCGCAGCAGCGCGTCCTGGCACGCCTCCTCGGCGTCCTGCCGGTAGGGCAGGAAGCGGGAGCAGCGGCGCAGGACCTCGGGCTGGATCCGCCGGAGCAGGTCGTCCAGGGCCATGGCGTCTCCGGCCTTGGCCCGGCGCGCGAGGTCCTCCAGCTCCTCGTCGACGTTGCTCGCCACCCGGCGCCGCGGCGCGGGGCTCTCCTCGTGGTCTGCGTGGTCACTACTGCGCATGTCTGGTCTCTCCCTGACTGACGGCAGACATCCGGCCGTCCGCTGCGGACGCGGGTGCGCCCCTTGCGTTCGAGGGTCACACGTCACCGGGACGTCTACGGCCCCGGTCCGGATCCGCACTCGTGAAAAATCGTCGCCTTCGCCGCCGCGCACGGCGCGGAGCCCGTCGGGCCCCCTCCAGTCTCCACGTCCGGAGGGGATCGGCGCCACCCGGAGAGGGGATCATATCGGCGGGAGGCAATGTGAAGGTACAGATGGTGTATTAGTGGGCAACGACCGCGTGTTCACCCCTGACAGACCGAGGCGGAGATGAGCCAACCTGAGGCCTTCGGGCGCTACCGCGTCATCCGGCGCCTTGGGTCGGGTTCCTTCGCCACGGTCTGGTTGGCGCAGGACGACCTGCTGAACTACTCGGTGGCCATCAAGGTACTCGCCGAGAACTGGGCGCACCAGATGGACATCCAGCACCGCTTCCTGGAGGAGGCGCGCATCCTGCGCCAGACCGACTCCACCTGGCTGGTGGCGGTGCACGACGTGGACGTGCTCCCCGACGGTCGGCCCTACATGGTGATGACCTACGCCGACCAGGGCAGCGTCGCCGACCTCATCCACCGGGGCACACTGCCCCTGGACGAGGCCCTGCGGCTGCTCACCGAGATCGGCCAGGGCATCACGGTGCTGCACAACCACGGCACGATCCACCGCGACATCAAGCCGTCCAACGTGCTGCTCCAGTCCTCACCCGTGGGACAGCGGGTGCTGGTGGCGGACCTGGGGTTCGCCAAGTCGATCGACGAGGCGTCGGGGTTCACCGCGGCGGCCGGGACCCCCGGCTACATGTCCCCCGAGCAGAGCATTCCCGGCGGTGACCTGGACGTCCGGTCGGACGTGTACTCGCTGGGCGCGGTGGCCTACGAGCTCATCACCGGCCGTCCGCCCTCGCGTCCGCCGGTGAAGGTGGCTCCTGGCCAGATCCGGCCAGGTCTGCCCCCCGCGCTCGACGAACTCATCCTGTCGGCACTTTCGGTGGACCGGGAAAGCCGTCCGGCGGACGCCAAAACCTTCACCGACCGGGTCAGAACCATCCGTATGGCGCCCGACCTGCCCAAGGCGGCCGTGCCGTGGTGGCAGCGGCTGCGCATGCCGTGGCGGCGGGCGACCGCCCTGGCGGGGGCGCTGGTGCTGACGGGCGCCAGCCTCTCGGGATCCCTGGGCAGGCCGGGGGTGTCCCTGACCACCGTGCACGACGCCGCGCAGGGGGTCTACCTGGAGGTGCCGTCGGTGTGGGCCCACGAGATCCACACCGCCCAGGAGGCCCTCCCCGCGGCGGCCGAGGCCGGCGCGGGTCCGGGCCTGCTGGTGGCGACCGACGCCGAGGACTGGGACTCCACCCGGGAGACGGCCTACGGTGTGTACGCGACCGTGGTGCGCGGCCCCGCCGACCTGAGCGGGATCGCCGGCGCCCAGCCGTGCGGGGACCCTCCCGAGGAGCGGCCGCTGGACACCGGGGAATGGGAGGGCACGGTGTGGGACTGGCCCGAGTGCCACGGCAACGGGTCGCTGAGCAGCGCCGCCGTGCACGAGCCGGGCGAGCCCACGACCGTGTACATGGAGATCCGCCAGCCGGGCTACCGGCCCGACCTGGTGGACCGGATCATCGCCGGTACGCACCTGGGATAGGCCCCGGCGACGCGTCAGGCCAGCAGCTGCTCCCGCAGGTCCTCGGGCGAGGTGACCGGGAGCTTGCAGACGAAGCCCTCGCACACGTAGGCGGTCGGTCGCCCGCCCACCGGCGCGCGGTCGCGCAGCAGCGGCACCCCTCCGTCGTCGCGGCCGTCGCCGCGTGAGAGCACGGTGCCCAGCGGCGCCCAGACCAGCGCGGCGTGCACCAGCTCCGCGGTCCTCGGGTCGTCGGGGTCGCCCACCACCGCCACGGCGCGCGGCCCGGTCAGGAGGGCCTCGCCGGTGGCCAGGCCCCACCCGGCGAACCGGGCGGCCTTCTCCGCCAGCACCGCCACCGGGGACAGCGCCTCCTCGGCGGCCGTGCGGTGGCGCTCGGATCCGGTCAGCGCGGCGTAGGAGAGCAGCGCGGATGCCGCCGCCGACCGGCCGGACGGTGTGACGTTGTCGGTGGGGTCCTGGGGCCGGTTGAAGAGGCGCTCGGCGTCGTCGGCGGTGTCGTAGAACCCGCCGGAGCCGTCTCCGAAGCGCTCCAGGACGGTGTCCAGCAGGCGCCCGGCCTCGTGCGCGTAGCGCGCCTCCCCGGTCACACCGTGCAGGACGAGCAGCCCCTCGGCGACGTCGGCGTAGTCCTCCAGCACCCCGGCGCTGGTGCCCGCGCGCCCGTCCCGGGAGGTGCGGACCAGGCGCCCGTCCCGCAGGTGCACGCGCAGCAGCAGGTCAGCGGCCGCGCGGGCGGCCTCCACCAGGTCGGGCCGCTCCAGCAGCACCCCGGCCTCGGCCAGCGCGGCGACCGCCAGGCCGTTCCAGGCGGCCACCACCTTGTCGTCGCGCGCGGGGGCGACCCGTTCGGCGCGGGCCGCCAGCAGGGCCTCACGGACCCGCTGGTAGCGCCAGGCGTCGGCGGGCGGGGCGGGCAGCTGGAGCACGGAGGCGCCGCGCTCGAAGGTGCCCTCCTCGGTCACGCCGAACACCTCGGCGGCGAAGGCGGCGTCCTCCTCGCCCAGGACCTCCCGCAGCTGGGCGGGCGTCCACACGTAGTAGGTGCCCTCCTCGCCCTCGCTGTCGGCGTCCAGCGCCGAGGCGAACCCGCCCTCGGGCGTGCGCAGGTCGCGCAGCATCCAGTCGGCGGTCTCCCCGGCGACCCGGCGCAGCAGGGCGTGGGTGGCGGCGTCGGAGACCCCCGGACCCGAGGGGCGGCGGCCCATCCGGGCGTAGGCGCGCAGCAGCAGGGCGTTGTCGTACAGCATCTTCTCGAAGTGCGGCACGGTCCACTCGCGGTCCACCGAGTATCGGGCGAAACCACCGCCGAGCTGGTCGTACATGCCGCCCTGCGCCATGGCCAGGGCGGTGCCGCTGGCCATGAGCCAGGCGGGCGTGGACTCGTCCGCGCTCTGCAGGGGCCGGGTGCGCTCGTCCTGGGCGGTGAGGAAGGAGAGCAGCATCGACGGCGGGAACTTGGGCGCGGTGCCGAAACCGCCGTGGGCGCTGTCGTAGTCGCGCACCAGCGCGCGGACGGCCAGGTCGAGCCGGTCCGCGGAGGGCGGGGGCGCGGCGGCCAGGGTGCGCGGGCCGCTCAGCGCCTCCACCACGCGCGCGCCCTGGCCGACCAGTTCGGTGCGCTGGTCCCGCCAGGCGTCGGCCACGCCCCGCAGCAGGCGCTGGAAGTGCTCGCGCGGGAAGTAGGTGCCGCAGTAGAACGGGGCGCCGTCGGGGGTGGCGAACACGGTCATGGGCCAGCCCCCCTGGCCGGTCATGGCCTGGGTCGCCTCCATGTACACGGCGTCGACGTCGGGGCGCTCCTCGCGGTCCACCTTGACGTTGACGAACAGGCTGTTCATCAGGGCCGCGGTCGCCTCGTCCTCGAAGGACTCGTGGGCCATCACGTGGCACCAGTGGCAGGCGGCGTAGCCGACGGAGACGAGGAGGGGCACGTCGCGCCGACGCGCCTCGGCGAGGGCCTCCTCACCCCAGGGCCACCACTCCACGGGGTTGTCGGCGTGCTGCAACAGGTACGGGCTGGTCGCGTCGCTCAGGCGGTTGGACATGCCCCCAACTCTGCCATCCGGGGCGGCGGGGCGTCGCGCACCCGCCCGAGCGGAGTCCACGGCACGGGAGCCGACCCGGCGCCCGTGAACTCCGCCACCCGGGGCGGTGGGGTGTCGCGCACCCGCCGGAGCGAGCCGGGGACCACCGCCCGGGAGGAGGCCGGGTGTTCGTCCGGCGGGCGCGGGAGCGGCCCGGAGCCTTCGGACCGAGTGGTGGGCCCGGGCGGTGCGCCCGGACACGCCGTCCCGCTGGGGCAGGGCGGGGACGTCTCCTCAGCTCCGCGGAGCGGTGTCCTCGGCGGAGACCTGCGCCGCGTCGGCCGGCCCGCCGTCGTCGGAGGCCGTGGCCCTCGCGCCGAAGTCGTCGTCCTTGGGCAGGGCGCGGAGCTTGCCCAGGAGGCTGCGCATGAGGAAGTACAGCCCGACGCCGATGGCGAAGATGACGAGGAAGCCGAGCACACCGGGGGTCACGGTGTCCTTGTCGAGCTGGAAGCTGCCCGCCAGCACCGTCGCGGACGTGAGAAGGGTGTTCATGCCACTCATACTCTCACTGCTTCTCGGACACCCGCGAAGAGGTCCTTCTCAGGGATCTCGGTGTCCACCAGCGAGCGCACCAGGTGGTAGTCCTCACTCGGCCAGGCCTCCGCGACGACCTCGTTGGGCACGGCGAACCAGAACCCGTTGGGGTCCACCTGGGTGGCGTGCGCCTTGAGCGCCTCGTCGGCGACGTCGAAGTACTCGCTGCAGTGCACGCGCGTGGTGATCTCCCAGCGGGGGTGGTCGCGGTCCGCGATCCGCTTCATCCACTCCTCGAAGGGGTTCTCCAGCCCGCGCGCGGCCAGCACGTCGGCCAGGGCCTCGAACCGCTCGGGCGGGAAGGAGACGAAGTAGTACAGCTTGAGCGGCTGCCAGGGGTCGCCCGCGTCCGGGTAGGCGTCGGGGTCGCCCGCGGTGTCGAAGGCGTGCATCGTCACCTTGTGGGTCATGATGTGGTCGGGGTGCGGGTAACCGCCGTTCTCGTCGTAGGTGAGGATGACGTGCGGCCGGAACCTGCGGATGGACTCCACGAGGGGCGCGGCGCCCTCCTCCACGGGGAGGGTGGCGAAACAGCCCTCGGGCAGGGGCGGCAGCGGGTCGCCCTCGGGCAGGCCGGAGTCGACGAACCCGGCGAACTCCTGCTGGACGCCGAGGATCTCCCTGGCCCGCTCCATCTCCTCTCGGCGCACCTGCGCGATGTTCTCGCGGATGTCGGGACGCTCCATCGCGGGGTTGAGGATGTCGCCGCGCTCGCCACCGGTCATGGTGACAACGAGCACGTCGACGCCCTCCTCCACATAGCGGGCCATGGTGGCCGCGCCCTTGCTGGACTCGTCATCGGGGTGGGCATGAACGGCCATGAGCCGCAGGCGCTCGGACAACGAAGGGTCTCCTTGACTAGGTGGACGGACGCGAGGGGCGCGGCCGTCCGGCTCCCCCGGTACACAGGCTCGGACGACTTCCGCGCGGGGCGCGTGGGGAGGCTGTCAGGTCGGGGATATCTTAGACAACACCGTCCCCTTGTTCGGAGATTCCCGATGCAGCCGACCCCGGAGGAAGACGCCGTGAAGAGCGCCGAAACCACGGCCGACACAGCGGCCGACTCCTCGGCCAGTACCGCTCCCGCGCTGCGCAAGCGCCACGGGAACGGGCCGGTCTTCTTCGTCATCGCCACCCTCTTCGCGGTGGCGTGCGCGGTCGGCTGGGGCTACTCCCTGATGAACTTCAGCGGTCTGGGCGGCGGTGTGTACCACCAGGTGATCACCTTCTCCGCGCCCACGCCCGAGGAGGCCACCATCAGCTACGAGGTGAACAGCAGGAACGGCGCCGAGTGCCTGGTCGTGGCGTTGGACGAACAGTTCGTCGAGGTGGGCCAGACGCGCTCGAAGGCCGAGGCCGGGAACCGCATGGTCACCACGACCGTTGAGACGGTTCGTCAGGCCGCCACGGTAGAAGTGGCCTCGTGCAGGGAACAAGGTTCGCAGGACTGATCCACCGAGCCCCTTAGCCCGGCTCCGGAGGCACCGCCGAACCGCGGGAACCCGTGTGTCACGACGCACGGTGATATTCTCGTAAGTTCAGCTCTGGCCGCCTGGTGGCCTTTGCTACTAGTACACAAGGAGTTCCCGTGACCCAGACCCGCGATGACAACGTCACCTGGCTCACCCAGGAGGCGTACGACCGGCTCAAGTCCGAGCTGGACCACCTGTCGGGGAGTGGGCGCATCGAGATCGCGGAGAAGATCGAGGCGGCCCGGGAAGAGGGCGACCTCAAGGAGAACGGCGGGTACCACGCCGCCAAGGAGGAGCAGGGCAAGATGGAGGCCCGCATCCTCCAGCTCACCGAGATCCTGCGCACCGCGCGGGTCGGCGAGGCGCCCCACACCGAGGGCGTGGTCGGCCCCGGCATGACCGTCACCGTCAAGTTCGACGGGGACGACGACGAGGTCACCTTCCTGCTCGCCTCCCGCGAGGAGAGCGGCTCTCCCATCGACGTGTACTCGCCCAGGTCACCGCTGGGCTCCGCCATCAACGGCAAGCGCGTGGGGGAGAACGTCAGCTACACGCTGCCCAACGGCAAGAGCCTGGGCGTCGAGATCATCGACGCCGTGCCCTACACCGGCATGTAGCGGCGGTTCGGCGATCACGGGGGCGGTGTCCGACCGCCCCCGCCGCTTTGGGGGCGCCCCTCACCGGGGCGCCCCTTCGTGTGCGCGGTGGGGATCCTCCGGAGGGTCCCCCGCGTCGTAGTCTCGAAGCACACTCCCGCGGCGGCTTCCCCGGCCGCCGGTCCGACGAACCGAGGGATTCCCGCCGACATGTCCTCGCTCCACTGGAACCCCCAGGAACCCCGCCCCGGCGCGTACC
>NZ_QPFC01000365.1:0-2513 GCF_003427465.1 Nocardiopsis sp. TNDT3
CTGGCCCGCGACGAACTGCCCGTGGACGACGCGCGCAGGAGAGTCCGTTCCTGGACGGGCCTCAGCGAAGCGGAGGTCCCAAGACCACCCGCTAGGCCTTGCGGCGCTGGCGCACGGCCTCGGCCAGCTGGGTCAGCACCTCGCCGGTGGTCTCCCAGCCCATGCACTTGTCGGTGATCGACTGGCCGTAGGTCAGGGCGGCGGGGTCGCCCAGCTTCTGGGCCCCCTCGACGATGAAGCTCTCCAGCATCACGCCGATGACGCCCGTCTGGCCCTCGGCGACCTGGGCGGCGATCGCGGCGGCCACACCGGGCTGGCGGGTGTGGTCCTTGCCGCTGTTGGCGTGGCTGGCGTCGATCATCAGGCGGCGGGGCAGCCCGGCGCCCTCGATGACGTCCAGGGCGGCGTTGACCTGCCCGGCGCCGAAGTTGGGGCCGCTGCGGCCGCCGCGCAGGATGACGTGGCAGTCCGGGTTGCCCTCGGTGACGACCACCGAACCGGCGCCGGTGGGGTCGATACCGAAGAAGGTGTGCGAGGCGGCGGCGGCGCCGACCGCGTCCACGGCCACCTGGACGTCGCCGTCGGTGCCGTTCTTGAAGCCCACGGGCGTGCTCAGGCCGCTGCTCAGCTGGCGGTGCACCTGGCTCTCGGTGGTGCGCGCCCCGATCGCGCCCCAGGAGACGACGTCGGCGATGTACTGCGGGGTGATGGGGTCGAGGAACTCGGTCCCGGCGGGCAGCCCGAGCGCGTTGATGTCCAGCAGCAGCTTGCGCGCGGTGCGCAGGCCCCGGTGCACGTCGTAGGTGTCGTCCAGGCCGGGGTCGTTGATCAGGCCCTTCCAGCCGACGGTGGTACGCGGCTTCTCGAAGTACACGCGCATCACGACGCACAGCTCGTCGCGCAGGGAGGGCACCAGCTCCTTCAGGCGGCGGGCGTAGTCCATGGCGGACTCGGGGTCGTGCACCGAGCAGGGGCCCACGACGACCAGCAGGCGGTCGTCCTCTCCGTCCAGCACCCGCTTGACCTCGGCGCGGGACTCCTCGACCAGGGCGCTGCGCTCGGCGCCCAGCGGGAGCTCGGCCAGCAGGTCCCGGGGCGCGATGAGCGGCTTGTAACTGGCCACCCGGGTGTCGTTGGTGCTCGGCATGGTGTTCCCCTCGGGTCCCGTCTGTCGTGTTTTCCGCTGTCGCCACGAAAACCGTCTTATGAAAACAGTAGCGCGGACGGTTCGGCGCTCCGCTGCCGCGTCGGCCGGCACGGTTCGCGTGACAGAAAACACCACACCGGTTTCGGGTGCCGAAAAGCGTCTCATTGCGTGAGACGGAATTCTCCCGGTTCCCGCGGCCATTTCCGTCGGGGGCGGCTCCGGAGCCCGGTCGGTCACCGCTCCAACCCCGGGAGGTCCTCCTCCCAGTACTCGCGCGGGTTGCGCGCGCCGTCGGCGACCGTGCCGCGCTCGGCCTCGGCCCGACGCAGCTGCACGCGACGGATCTTACCGGAGACGGTCTTGGGCAGCTCACCGAACTCCAGGCGGCGAACCCTCTGGTGCGGTGACAGGCGCTCGCGCGCGTGGGCCAGGATCGACCGCGCGGTCTCGGCGTCGGGGGCCACCCCCTCGGCCAGGGCCACGTACGCCTTGGCCACCGCCAGCCGCAGCGGGTCGGGGGAGGGAACGACGGCCGCCTCGACCACGTATTCGTGCTCGACCAGAACGCTTTCGAGTTCGAATGGTGAGATGCGGTAATCTGAGGCCTTGAACACATCGTCGGATCGACCGATATAGGTAATGTAACCGTTCGAATCCCGGCTGGCGATGTCACCGGTGCGGTAGCGGTCCCCGCGGACCACCTCGCGGCTGAGGCCGGGGTTGTCGGCGTAGCCTTTCATCACCCCCACCGGCTCCCGGGCCAGGTCCACGCAGATCTGCCCGGTGTCGGCGGGCTCGTCGGTGGCCGGGTCCGTCAGCACCACGTCGTAGCCCGGCATCTCCCGCCCCATCGACCCGCGCACCACGCGCTGACCGGGGCCGTTGCCCAGCAGTACGGTCGTCTCGGTCTGCCCGAACCCGTCGCGCACGGTCACGCCCCATGCCTCGCGCACGCGGTCCACCACCTCGGGGTTGAGCGGCTCCCCGGCGGCCACCGCCTCGCGCAGCCCCACGTCCCACGCGGCGGGGTCGGCCTGCGCCAGAGTCCGCCACACCGTCGGCGGCGCGCACAGCGTGTCCACCCCGCAGCGCACGATCGCGTCCAGCAGCCCCGCCGCGTCGAAGCGCTCCTGGTTGACGACCAGCACCGTCGCCTCGGCGTTCCACGGCGCGAACACGCTGCCGTAGGCGTGCTTGGCCCACCCCGGCTCGGACACGTTGAGGTGGACGTCGCCCGGCCGCACACCCAGCCAGTACATGGTCGACAGGTGCCCCACCGGGTACGAGCGCTGGGTGTGCACGACCAGCTTGGGCAGGGTGGCGGTGCCGGAGGTGAAGTACAGCAGCAGGGGGTCGTCGGGGTGGG
>NZ_QPFC01000366.1:0-4655 GCF_003427465.1 Nocardiopsis sp. TNDT3
GCGCGCGTCCCCCGCGCGCCCGCCCCGGCGTGCGTCACGGTGCCGGAACGCGCCGTTCAGGCGCAGCACGGCTGCCGGACGGCGGGCGGCGCCGGGCGCAGGCGGGGAGGGCCCGTGCGCGCCCGGACCGGACCCCCGCGAGCCGAGGCCGGTCCGAAGGACGGGACCGGGTCCCACCTGGCCGGGGCGGACGCCTCACCAGTCGTGCATCGAGCCGTCGAGCCTGCGGTTGACCGGCAGGTACCGGGCCTCGTAGGGGTAGCGGGCCGCGGCCTCCTCGTCGATCTCCACCCCCAGACCCGGCGCGTCGCCCGGGTGCATGTAGCCGTCCGCGAAGGTGTAGGAGGTCCGGAACACCTCGCTGGCGGGCTCCAGGTGCCCCATGTACTCCTGGATGCCGAAGTTGGGCACGGTCAGGTCCAGGTGCAGGGCCGCGGCGAACGACACCGGCGACAGGTCGCCCGCGCCGTGCGAGCCGGTGCGCACCCCGTACAGGTCGGCCAGGTCGAAGATCCGCCGCAGGTGCGTGATGCCCCCGCTGTGCGAGACCGACATGCGGATGTAGTCGATGAGCCGCTCGGTGATCAGGTGCTGGCAGTCCCAGATCGTGTTGAAGACCTCCCCCACCGCCAGCGGGGTGGTGGTGTGCTGGCGGATCGCGCGGAACGCCTCCTGGTCCTCGGCCGGGGTGGGGTCCTCGATCCAGAACATGCGGTAGGGCTCCAGCGACCTGCCCAGCTGGGCGGCCTCCAGCGGGGAGAGCCGGTGGTGCACGTCGTGCAGCAGGTGGAAGCCGTAGCCGAACCTCTCCCGGACCGCCTTCATCATCTCGGGCGCGAAGTCCAGGTAGGCGGGGGTGTGCCAGACGTTGTCGGTGGGCATCGCCGCGTCGGCGGGCTCGTAGGTGTGGCCGGTGCCGGGGTGGTGCAGCCCGTAGGTGCTCTCCAGGCCCGGGACGGCGGCCTGCACACGCACCGCCCGGTACCCCTGGTCCAGGAAGCCGCCGACCGAGTCCAGGAGGTCGTCCACGGACTGGCCGCTGGCGTGGCCGTAGACCATGACGCCGTCGCGCGCGGCTCCGCCGAGCAACTGGTGGACGGGCTTGCCGACCCGCTTGCCGAGGATGTCCCACAGGGCGCAGTCCACGGCGGCGATCGCGGTCATGGTGACGGGGCCGCGCCGCCAGTAGGCGCCGCGGTACAGGTACTGCCAGATGTCGTTGATACGTCCGGAGTCGCGGCCCACGAGCAGCGGGCAGACGTGGTCGCGCAGGTAGGAGGCGACGGAGAGTTCGCGGCCGTTCAGGGTGGCGTCGCCGAGGCCGGTGGTCCCGTCCTCGGTGGTGATCTTGAGGGTGACGTAGTTGCGTCCCGGGCACGTCACGATGACGTCGGCGGAGGTGATCCTCATGGGTGCTTCCTCGTGGGTGGGGGTGTACCGCGACACCCGGCGTAACCGGTCCGCGGGGACGGCCGGACGGTGGCGCGCCCCCGCGGACCGGGGCCCTGGTGAGCCCGGCGGAGTCGCGCCGCGCTGTGCCGCCAACTCCCCGCGCTGTGCCTGACGTCGTAGATATATCGTTTTCCCACTAGGGTGTCGAGACCTGGAAAAACCTCTCTCACTGCGGTAGGGTCCGCCGAAACGTTCGGGTTCATCGTTTTCCCAAGGACTCCCCGGCACGCGTCGGGAAGCCCTCCACACACCCACGGGCGACCTGTCCGTGCCCCGCCCCCGCCATGCCCGCGACACCCGGGAGCGGCGGCGCGAGCGCGGGGAAGCCCGCCACAGCGAAGGGAGCGGCACTGGTGCGCGAGCAAGCCCCCGGCGCCCCGTCCGGTCGGAAGGCGCCATGACGGCCGTCCGCGGGTCCACCGGCCGCCCCACGATCTCCGACGTCGCCGCGCTGGCGGGGGTGTCGGTCTCGGCCGTGTCGAAGGTGGTCAACAACAAGGGCCGCATCGCCGAGCCCACCCGCCGGCGGGTCCTCGACGCCGTGGAGAAGCTCCAGTGGTCGCCCTCGGCCGCGGCCGTGGCCCTGCGCGGGGCCCGCACCCGGGCCATCGGCATGGTCTCGCGCCGCTCCCCCGACCTGCTGTCCTACGACCCGCACTTCGGCGTGCTGATCTCGGGCATCGAGCGCGAACTCGCCCCCCTGGACTACGGTCTGCTGCTGCACATCGTGGGCGAGGAGGAGGACGCCGAACGGCGCGCCTACCGGCGTCTGGCCGAGGAGCGCCGGGTGGACGGAGTCATCCTCACCGAGAGCCTGGTCCGCGACCCCCGGTTCGACCTGCTGCGGAGGCTCGGGCTCCCCTCGGTGCTGATCGGCATGCCCTGGCGCGACGACCCGGTCGCCTCGGTGCTCGCCCCCGACCAGGAGCGGGGGCTGGTCGAGGCGGTCCGGCACCTGGCCTCGCTGGGGCACCGGCGGGTGGCCTACGTGTGCGGCCCCGAGGACCGCGTGCACACCGGGTTCCGCCGCCGGATCGTGGAGGAGCAGGTGCGGCGGCACGGGCTGTCCGCCGTCGTGCTGACGGTCCCCGACTTCACCACCGAGGGGGCGGCCGCGGCCACCGACGAGGCGCTGTCGGCGGCCGAGCGGCCCACCGCGATCCTGTTCGCCAACGACATGATGGCGATCGCCGGGATCAGCGCCGCGCGCAGGCGGGGGCTGGAGGTGCCCCGGGACCTGTCCGTCGTCGGCCACGACGGCCTGCCCCTGGGCGCGCTCGTACAGCCTCGGCTGACCACGGTCGGCCACGACCTGGTGGGGCTCGGGCGGGCCGCCGCGCTGACGCTCGTGGCCGCGCTGGACGGGGTGCCGGCCGACGTGCCCGCGATCGCCCCTCCCGGGCTGGTCGTGCGCGAGTCCACGGCGCCGCCCGGAGCCTGAGCGCGGACGGCGCGGGCCCCATCCATCGTCGGGCTCCCGTGGCCGGATGTTCCTCCCTGGGTGGAACGAGGGCCGCCGGAACGGGTCACTACCCTCTTCTCCCATGGAATCCATCAACGGCCGGCGAACGGTGCTCGCGGGCATCCCCCGCAGAGAGGGATACGGGATCGAGGCGCGGGTCGTCCACGGAGACGCCCCCGAGCTGGCGGGGTCCGGCCCCGGGGACTCCAGGGTGGCCCTCACCGCACCGCTGCTGAGGGTGATCGGCCCCCGCGGTCGGCGGCGGGTCGTGGTCGGCCGGTTCCGAGTGCGCACCGAGCGGGGCGAGGCGCCCGTGGTCGCCCTGGCCGTGCAGGCCGTGTGGGCGGAGAGCAGCGGCTGGCGCCAGGAGCGGCCCGCCGCCGGAAGCCCCGACGGCGAACTCGTGGCCTCGCTGGACGAACCCGCCCACGGCATCGTCGGGGACACGCGTTCCAGGGCGGTGGCCATGGTGAAGGCGTTCGCCGAGTCCTCGCGCAACGAGGTGCTGCGGCTGCGGGAGCTGCGCTACGAGCTGGAGCAGCGCATGGCCGACCACCTCGCCGGGCGGACTGACGGGCAGCTGCGCACCCTGCTCGCGGCGACCATCGAGCTCTCGTCCGCCGTCGGCCGGGCGCGCGACCAGGCTCTGGAGGACCACCGCGAGGTGCTGTGTGTCTGGAGGTGGGACAAGGAGGCCTACCTGCGCGTGCGGGACGGCCTGGTCACGGGGGCGGACGGCGCGCCCGCCTGGGAGGCGCGGCTGCGCGCGGGCGTACAGCACTGCGAGGCGATGGAGCGCGAACTGGCCGAGGAGTCGGACCGGCTCCAGGCACTGCTGGGCGGCATGTCGAGCTTCGCGGTGGCGCAGGGGGCCGAGGCACAGGAGCGGTTCACCCTGGCCGTCGGGGCCGGAGCCGCGGTGATCGGCCTTCCGGCCCTGGTGCTGGCGCTGTACGGTGCCAACCCCTACCTGCCGCTGGACTCCCTCGACCGCGCCTGGCGGCTGCTGCTGCCGATCGGGGCCACGGCCCTGGTCGCCGTGCTCGCGGTCCTGGCGTGGATGCCCGGCACCACCCGGCCCCGCCACTACCTGGTGGCGGTCGGGGCCGTGGCCGCCCTCGTGTCCGTGCTCCTGTTGGCGGGCGCGCTCGTCCCCGTCTGAGGCGTGCCCGGGGACGGGCGGTTCCGGCCCACGGCGGGAGGGCCCTCCCCGCGGGCGGTCCCGGCGGACGGACCGGGTCGAGACGCCGCCCCTGATGGGGGTGGTTGCTTTTCCCCGGCAGATGAGATTCAAACCACCAAAATCACCCATGTTGTCCAAAACGTTACTTCTTCGCCTACTCTGATGCCCGACGTGACGTCAAACGGATGTCAACGCAGCTCAGAGGAGTTTCCTTGACCCCTGAACGACGAGCCGGCCTCTCACCGCGCTGGCGCTCCCGGTGGGTGGCCGCGGCCGCCGCGTCGGGGCTCATGATCTCCGGATACGCCCTCGTCGGCGCGGCCCACTCCCCCACCGGGTCCTTTCCCGGCCCCGGCGCGGCCGGTTGCGAGGCCTCCCAGGACAAGCGGCAGATGCGCGGGGCGTGGCTGACCACGGTCGGCAACATCGACTGGCCCTCCGAGCCGGGCCTGTCCGCCGAGGACCAGAAGGCGGAGATGGACCAGCGCCTGGACGAGGCGGTGGACCTCGGCCTGAACACCGTGTTCCTGCACGTGCGGCCCACCGCCGACGCCGTCT
>NZ_QPFC01000367.1:0-3896 GCF_003427465.1 Nocardiopsis sp. TNDT3
GAGGGGCCGGGTCCCACGACCCGGCCCCTCGGCGTGTCCGCGCCACCTTCGGTCCCGGTACGGTCACGGCCTCCACCTCACGGTTTGACCAGCGCGCGCGGGGGTAACGTGCGAACGGCCTGCCCCTCGCCACACCTCACCTTTCCGGACCCTCCGGTTCCCCGAATGGAGACGACACCGCCGATGATCGCGTTCGAGGGCGCCGCCAAGCTCTATCCCGACGGCACGGTGGCCGTCGACCAGCTGGACCTGACCGTCGAGACCGGCCAGACGACGGTCTTCGTGGGTCCCTCCGGCAGCGGCAAGACCACGTCGCTGCGGATGATCAACCGCATGGTCGAACCGACCGGGGGCACCGTCCGCATCGACGGCGAGGACGTGCGCGAGCGCGACCCCGCCGCGCTGCGCCGCTCCATCGGCTACGTCATCCAGCAGGCCGGGCTCTTCCCGCACCGCACCGTGCGCGACAACATCGCCACCGTGCCCCTGCTGCTCGGCTGGGGCCGGGCCAGGGCCAGGGCGCGCGCCGCGGAGCTGATGGAACTGGTAGGTCTGGAGCCCGCCCAGGCCAGGCGCTACCCCCACCAGCTCTCCGGGGGTCAGCAGCAGCGCGTCGGCGTCGCCCGCGCGCTGGCCGCCGACCCGCCCATCCTGCTGATGGACGAACCCTTCAGCGCCGTGGACCCCGTCGTGCGCGCCAGCCTCCAGGACGAGCTCCTGCGCCTGCAGAAGGAGCTGCACAAGACCATCGTCTTCGTCACCCACGACATCGACGAGGCCGTCCGGCTCGGTGATCGCATCGCCGTCTTCCGCCCCGGCGGGAGGCTCGCCCAGTACGACACGCCCCAGAACCTGCTGGCCGCGCCCCAGGACGCCTTCGTGGAGTCCTTCATCGGCTACGACCGGGGAGTGC
Organism: Nocardiopsis sp. TNDT3; assembly: GCF_003427465.1. Lineage (NCBI taxonomy): Bacteria > Bacillati > Actinomycetota > Actinomycetes > Streptosporangiales > Nocardiopsidaceae > Nocardiopsis > Nocardiopsis sp. TNDT3. Next base: position 914 of record NZ_QPFC01000367.1, read on the forward strand.
GGCGCCTGTCCTTCTTCCCGGCCGACAGGCTCTCCCCGCGCCAGGACGCCGTCCTGGAGGAGAGCGTGCGCGCGGGCGCCGCGGTCGCCCCGCTCGGGAACGAGCCCTGGGCCCTGGTCGTCAGCGGCGACCGCATGCCCCTGGGCTGGGTCAGCGCGCGGCAACTGGCCGACGCGCCCGCCGACACCGCCCTGGGCTCACTCGAACTCGCGCCCTTCGGCCACACCTTCGACGTGGGCACCGACTCCCTGCGCGCCGCCCTGGACGCGGCGGTGCTCTCGCCCGCGGGCCGCGCGGTCGGCGTCGACGCCGACGGTCGGGTGGTCGGCGTGGTCTCGCAGGACGACCTGGGCGCCGCTCTGTGGTCGGTGACCGAGTGATCGCCGAGGCCGTCGCCGGGGTCTGGGACGCCGGGTCCGCGGCCGGATCCGGCACCGGGGCGCTCGCCGGGGCGTGGGACTGGGTCGTGCGCGTCGTGGACTGGGGCGTCGGGAACTGGAGCCACCCCGGCGACCCGGACCGGGGCGTCCTGCCCCGCCTGACCGAGCACATGCGGCTGTCCTACCTGTCCATCCTCATCGGACTGGCGGTCGCCCTGCCCCTGGGGCTGGCGTGCGCGCGCTGGAAGCCCCTGTACCCGCCGGTGCTGACCGGTGTGAACGTGCTCTACGCGGTGCCCTCCATCGCCCTGTTCTTCCTCATGCTGCCCTACACCGGGTTCAGCGACTGGACGGCCGTCGTGCCGCTGGCCCTGTACACCCTGGTGATCCTGCTGCCCAACGTGGTGGACGGGCTGCGCCAGGTTCCCGACCACGTGCGCCAGGCGGCCGTCGCCATGGGCTTCGGTCCGCTGCGGCGCCTGCTGTACGTGGAGATGCCGGTGGCCGTACCGGTGGTCATCGCCGGGTTGCGGGTGGCCTCGGTGGCCACCATCAGCATGGTCAGCGTCGCCTCGCTGGTGGGCCTGGGCGGGCTCGGCCGGCTCATCCTCAGCGAGGGCTTCCGGCGCCAGTTCGACGCGCCCATCGTGGTCGGCATCGTGCTCACCGTGGCCCTGGCGTTCGTCACCGACGCGGTGCTCGTGCTCGCCCAGCGCCTGCTCACCCCCTGGTCGCGCCGCGACGGCGCCGTACCGCGCCGCAGGCGCCGGGCGGTCGCGGCGGAGGCGGCCGCGGCGGACCCGGCAGTGGGTTCGGCAGCGGAGCCGCAGGCCGCGACCGCGGCTGGGGGACGGTCGCCAGCGGACCCGGGCACCGGTGGCACGGCGGGGGAGAGGTAGCCATGGACATCCTCAACGACCTGGTCGCGTGGTTCGCCGACCCGGCCCAGTGGACCGGCGGCGCGGGCATCCCCGCGCGCCTGGGCGAGCACGTCTACTACTCGCTGCTCGGGCTGCTGCTGTCCGCCGCCGTCGCGGTCCCCCTGGGACTGCTCACCGGGCACACCGGTGTGGGCGGCTTCCTCACCACCAGCCTCGCCAACTTCGCCCGCGCCCTGCCCACCATCGGCGTCCTGTTCCTCATCGTGCTGGCCGCCGGTATCGGGATCGTGCCCGTGCTGTGCGCGCTGGTGGCGCTGGCCGTGCCCCCGATCCTGGTCAACACCCACGAGGGCGTGCGCGGTGTGGAGCCCCGGCTCAGGGACGCCGCCGTCGGGATGGGTATGCGCGGCCACCAGGTGCTGCTGCGCCTGGAACTGCCCGTGGCCACGCCGCTCATCCTCATCGGGATGCGCACCGCCGCCGTCCAGGTGGTCGCGACCGCGACCATCGCCGCCTACGTGGGGGTCGGCGGCCTGGGCCGCTACATCGTCGACGGCCAGGCACGCCAGGACCTGACGATGATGCTCGGCGGATCGGTGCTGGTGGTGCTGCTCGCGGTCCTGACCACGCTCGTGTTCGCCGGACTGCGGCGGCTCCTGGTCGCCCCCGGCCTGCGCCAGGCCGCGCCGCAGGGCTAGGCGGAGCCGGACCGCGCCGCGGAGCCGGGCCACACCACAGAACCGGGCCGGGTCACAGGGCCAGGCCACCCCAGAGAGAAGGTCCCATGTACAAGAGAATCGCCCTGCCCCTGGCCGCGCTGCTCCTGACCGGGTGCGGCGCCAGCGACCCCTACGCGGAGGAGGGCGGCGGCGGGTCCGGAGGCGGCTCCGGCGACGCGGTCGTCATCGGCTCCGCCGACTTCCCCGAGTCCACCCTGCTCGCCGAGATCTACGGCCGGGCCATGGAGGCCGAGGGCGTGGAGGTCGACTACCAGCTCGGCATCGGCAGCCGCGAGGTCTACTACTCGCAGATCGAGTCCGGCAACCTGTCGGTGTTCCCCGAGTACAACGGCGCGATCCTGGCCTACCTCGACGAGAACGCGCCCACCGGCAGCAGCGAGGAGACCAACCAGAGGGTCACCGAGGCGCTGCCCGAGGGCCTGGAGATCCTGGACTCCTCCAGCGCGGAGAACAAGGACTCGGTCACCGTCACCAGCGAGGTCGCCGAGGAGCACGGTCTGGCCAGCCTGGAGGACCTGGCCGGTGCCGCGGGGGAGCTGACCCTGGGCGGCCCGCCGGAGTTCGAGACCCGCCAGCAGGGCGTGGTGGGCCTGGCCGACGTCTACGGTGTGGAGTTCGGCGAGTTCCGTTCCCTGGAGGTGGCGCTGCTGACACAGGCGCTCCTGGACGGTGACATCCAGGCGGCCAACCTGTTCACCACCGACCCGCAGATCACCGCGAACGACTTCGTGGTCCTGGAGGACCCGGAGAACCTGTTCGGCGCGCAGAACATCACCCCGCTGGTCAACGGCGAGCAGGTGGACGAGACCGCCCGGGGCGCGCTGAACGCCGTCTCCGCCGCCCTGACCACCGAGGCCCTCACCCAGCTCAACGAGCGGGTGGTCATCGGCAACGAGAACGCCGCCGACGTCGCCCAGGAGTGGTTGGAGCAGGAGGGGCTGGCCTGAGCGGTCGGCTCCCGGCGGTCGAGGGGGAGCCGGGG
>NZ_QPFC01000368.1:0-3227 GCF_003427465.1 Nocardiopsis sp. TNDT3
GGTCCACGGGGTCAGCCGACGGTGCGCTCGATGATGAGGTCGGCGTCCAGGCGCAGCTTGTCCACGGCGCGGGACAGCGTGCTCTTCACCGTGCCGAGCGTCACCCCCATCCGCTCGGCGATCTGCGCCTCGGTGAGGTCGTCGTAGTAGCGCAGCACCACCGTGGTCCGCTGCCGGGCGGGCAGGCGGTCGATGGCGCGCTCCACCACGTCGGCCAGGTCGCTGCGCCAGGTGGGGTCGTCCACGCGCTGCTCGGGGATCTCGTCGGTCGGGTAGACGTCCAGCCGGTTGCGCCGCCACTCGGAGATCTGCGTGTTCACCATGGCCCTGCGCACGTACCCGTCGCGCGCCTTCGGGTTGGTGATCCGGTCCCAGGCGAGGAAGGTCTTGACCAGCGCCGCCTGGAGCAGGTCCTCGGCGTCGGCGTGGCTGCCCGTCAGCGACCGGGCCATCCGGAGCAGGACCGGTCCGCGTTCGGCCACGTAGTGGCTGAACTCGTCGTACCGGGGCGTCCGGGTCGTCCCTGTCACGCCGACCACCGACCTTCACGGGCGCTGCGTGGGCTTTCGTCGTGTTCCTCCCTTCTAACTCTCACACAGCCAACGCAAACATCCAGGCACGTGTGTCCCACGCGCCGACAAACGGACCGCCGGAAAACCGCAGGTGGCGGCCTGCTTCCGTGTCCGAATACCGGCCCCGGCGAGTCGCGGTGCCGACGGCCGACAAGCCCGTGGCACGGGCCGGTTCCACTCGCCGGGCCTCGCCGCGCGGACCGGTCCCGCTGGCGGGGGAAAGAGGGGCCGACCGAACGGGAAACCCTGTGTTTTGGGGGATCTTGTGGGTGTTTATGAATCTTTCTAGATTTATGGGTTCTATGCGTAGCTTTGTAACGACAGGCTGTGGTGGGGCGATCCCGAGTCGCCCGATGTGCGAAGCCCGGTGTGCGCGGAATCCGCTCTCTGGTTCCATGGGGTGCCCCACGCGTCGTTCGGGGCCGCGGCACCGAGAACATGTCTGGACAACGGGGACGAAGCGACGGGTCGTACTGGTGAGGGGGCTCAGTCGAGATGTCAGTGACCACCGAGATCGGACGGGACCGCAGAAGGTTCACAGCCGCGGTGCTCGGCACCGCGAGCGCACCCGAACCCACGCCGCTCGGGCACCGCGTCGCCCGCGGCGTGGTCGTCAGCGCCAACGCCCGCATCCTCTGCCTGGCCGTGCCGGGCGGCGAGGAGCACTTCATGTACGACCGCTCCACCGTGTTCTGGCGGGGCGGGGAGGTCGGCCCGGGCGAACTCCGCCCCGGTGACGACGCCGTGGTGCTGCGCGTACCCGGCGGCCACCCCATCGCCGCACGCGTGTGGGCCCAGGCCGCCCGCGCCACCGGTGTCATCGTCAGCCGCGACGGCGACACCCTGGAGATCGACCCCGGGCACGGGCGTCCGCGCCAGACCGTCGTCCTGCCCTACCGGACCTCGGGCCGGATCTCCGTCCGCCACCCGCGGCTGGAACCCGGCTACGTCTTCGACGCCGTCGGCGTCTGGGAGGAGGGGGCCGTACGGGCCGTGCGCCCCGCCACGACCCAGCCGCCCTACCCGCTCGGCGCCACACCGCACCGGCCGCCCACGCGTCGGCGCGCCACCACGCTGAGCGGCGTCGCCACCTGGTACGACCCGGCGTGGGGCCGCTCCTCCCACGTGGACCCGCGCGCCCACGTCGACGGGATCGCCTACCCGGCGCTCGACCCCGTCGGCCACGACGGGCCCTGCGACCGGCGCACCTCCTGCGTCCCGCTGCCGCTGCTGTCCACCGGGGCGACCCTGAGCCTGCGCAACGACTGCACGCACGAGTCCGCGGCGCTTCCCGTGGTCGACTGCGCCGCGGCAGACAGCTGGCTGTGCGACCTGTGCTCCTCCTGCGGAGGCCAGAGCGCGGGACGGCTGGCCTCCCTCACCATGACCGGCTTCGTCGCCCTCGGCGGGCGGCTGGAGGACGGCTGCTTCAACGCGACCGTCACCGTCCACGACGGGGAGGGATGACCGATGCTCCCGGAGATCGTCGAGGCGGCCCGCGAGGTGCAGCTACCGCTCCTGGCGGTGCTGCTCCTGGTCGGAGCCGTCGCCAAGACCACCAGTCGGGCGGCCGCCACGGGCCTGGCCGTCCTGGCGCCCGAGCGGCTGCGCCGGGCGTCCACGGTCGGCACCGGCCTGCTGGAGGCCGCGCTGGCGCTCGGCCTGCTCGGACTGACCGGCCTGTCGGGCGAGGCGGTGCGGGCGCTGACCGCGGTCGTGTTCGCCGTCTCGGTCGTGGTCCTGGTGGTGATCCGCAGACGCGACCCCGAGGCGGGCTGCGGCTGCTTCGGCGGGCTGAGCCAGGCGCCGATCGGCTGGCGGACGCTGGCCCGGGCCGGACTGCTGTCGGCCGCCGCGCTGTCCACGCTCGGCCTGGAACCCGCGGGCTGGGAGGCGGTCGCCCCGCCGACCCCGCTGCACGCCGGGGTCCTGGGCGCCGAACTGCTGCTCCTGGCCCTGCTGAGCCCCGAACTGCGCACCTCGGCCGCGCGCACCCTGCACGAGGAGCCCTGCGCGCTGCGCGAGGTTCCGCTGCGCCGCACCGTGCGGACCCTGCGCCGCAGCGATGTGTGGCGCGTCAACGAACCGGTGATGCTCGGGACCGAACCCGAGGACGTGTGGCGTCAGGGCTGCTGGAGGTTCCTGCGCTACGACGGCGTACGGCACGGCCGCCGGGTCGACGTGGTGTACGCGGTCAGGGCCGGGGGCAGGCGCGGTACCGCGGTGCGCGCGGCCCTGGTCGACCGCGAGAGCGGAGCGGTGGTCGCCTCCTTCGGCGCGGTCACCCGCATCGAGCTGACCGGCCCGCCGCGCAAGCTCCTCCACCCGGGGGAGGCGGCCCGACGGGACGCGTGGCGGCACGACGAGGCCAGGGCCGAGCTGAGCCTTCGGACCGCCCGGGAACGCTCCGCCGTGTGGGACCTCGTCGCGGGCGGATCCGACGAGAGCGCCCGGGACGAAGGCGTTCGGGAGGGCGACGTCCAGGGCGAACGCGTTCCGGGACAGCGCGGTCCGAGCGGGCGCGAGGAGGTCGGCCGGGACGCGGCGGAGCAGGGCGCCGCGGAGCAGGGCACCGGCGGGACGGATCGGGGCGGGCGCGAACCGACCCCGGCCGGATGAGGGCGCGCCGACGGGCCCCGGCCTCCGGGGCCCGTC
>NZ_QPFC01000035.1:0-9416 GCF_003427465.1 Nocardiopsis sp. TNDT3
CGCCGTTGGCGAACCCCCGGACGATGGGATGCCACCCGTCCGGCCGACCTGGTCTTCGTCCCCACATCCGCCTGCTGAGAGTGTCGCCGCTCTTGATCGCGACTACTGCTCTTCTCCCTGTCATGAGGGACATCTGGACCCTCCGCGGGGCAGGGCTTACCTCTAAGGCGCACCGTGATCGGTCGACGAAAAGTCGCCTTACGTGGGCCGTTTCGCCTGCGCCTGGCATCGGCTTGTCGGAGCGGCGCCCCGGTGTTCCCGGGAGCTCGCAGACTCCGACGCAACCACGGACCCGGACGGGTGCCATACCGTGACCGTAACCTGTCCTGGCGAGGATGTCAGGTAGCAGCCACCCTCTCAACTCATCGGTAACCGCCTCAAACCCCTTCGTACATGGACTTTTCGCCTGTTCACGAGGGTTCGTAAAACCTTCTTGCACCGTCCGCCTCCTTCTCCCGGGAAGGACCTCCGACAGCGCCGGGCAGGCGTTCGAGGAGGACCACCGCGCCCGCCACGGTGATCCCGCGGGCCCGCAGTGCGCGGGTGGCCTCGGCCACCGTGGCGCCCGTGGTGAGGACGTCGTCCACCACGACCGCGCTCCCCCCGGCCCCCGACCGCGCGCCGGGGACCGCGCCGAGGGCCCGGGGAAGCGGGCGGTCCGCGACGAGGGTGCCCGCCCGGTTGGCCAGGCGCTCGGCCCTCCCCAGGCCTGCCTGGCGTCTGGGGCGGCTCCGGTAGCGCAGCAGGGGCGCCACCCTCCCCGCGCCCGCTCCGCCGGCCTGCACCAGGCAGGCGCGCGCCAGCCTGGTGACCGGCGCCCGGGGGTCGCCCGGCGGACCGCGCCCGGGTACGGGGACGAGCAGGGTGTCCGGGCGGGCCAGGCCGGACGCGGTGTGGGCGGCGGCCAGCCACCCGCCCAGGGGCGCGGCCAGGGCGTCCGCGCCGCCCTCCTTGTAGGTGAGCAGCACCCCGCGGTGTCGCCCGGCGTAGGGTCCGGCCGCCCAGACGGGCGGGCAGCCGGGCCTGGGCGCGCACCGGTGGGGGCGGCGCCGCAGCGCGGTGAGGCAGTGCGCGCACAGCGGCCCCGAGGGGCCCGCGCACGCCGCGCAGGGCTGCGGCAGGAGCAGGTCGAGCAGCGCGCCGAGTATCCACCGCAGCACGCCCGTGGGGTGTGTCCGTTCGTCCATACCCCAAGGTTCGATGCCCGGAGCGGTGCCCGCCAGCCCCTTCTCGAACCTGTGGACAACGCTCCCGACGGCCTCCTCCACGCCCCTCACCGGCTCCGGCACCGGCTCCGCGGTCACGTCCCCGGGAAAAGCCCGGAGCAACCGGTCGCCGCCCGGGCCGTGACCGGTGCCCGCGAGCCTGCCGCCGTCACCCGGCGTCGCGGCCGCGAAGGCGGCACGGGGCCCCTCAAGGCGCGGGACCGGTCGGCACACGGACCGGCGACGACCGTCCGGGCCGGTCCGCGCGGTCAGCGGATGATCGACACGATGCGGCAGCAGGCCCGGGCCAGGTCGGGGTCGCCCGAGAGGACGCCCCTGGCCTCGGCCTCCTCCGGTTCGATCCCCCGCACGCACAGCCGCCAGGCGGTCTCGAAGTCCCAGCGCACGGCCGCCGCGGGCGGGCCGGAGCCCCCCGCTCCGGCGGGGGCCAGCGTCCACCCGGCTCCGGCGCGGGTGACGGTCCACTCGCCGCCGTCCGGGCCGTCCACGGCCACGCTCACCCGGGTTCCGGTCCGCGCCGGGGCGTCACGCAGGGTGTGCGGCAGCGCGCGCATGAAGGTGTCCAGCACCAGGGAGCCCGCGGGCCCGGGGTCGGTGGCCCGCCCGGCGGCGTGCCGGATCTGCTGCCGGTGGGCCCAGTTCTCGGTGAGTTCGCGGGCGCAGTCCAGCCAGACCGGCGCCGGGTCGGCGCCCGCCCAGGAGACGGCGACGCCCGGGGCGTGCGGGTCCGCGGAGCGCCAGAGCCGCACGAGCTCGCGCCCGGTCATCTCCAGCGTCTGGACCAGCGCCTGCGGGCTGATCCTGGCGGTGGCCCGCACCCACTCCCGGTTGTTGCGGTGGACGAACGCCGCCAGCGGCTCCCCCGGCGCCGGTGCCGGGGCCGCCCGGTAGCGGTCGCGCATCCCCGCGATGCGCCAGTAGTCGTCGCCGAGCAGGTGGGCGGCCACGTCGCGCGCGCTCCACCCGGTCACGGCCTCGGCCTGCCACTCGTCGGGGGTCAGGCCGCGCAGGAGCGCGAGGAGGTCCTCCCGCTCCCCGGCGAAGTGGGGGCGTGCGTCGATCGGCGTACCCAGCCGCGTCAGGTCGTCCATGGCGCCACCCTTCCAGGCCCGCGCGCCGGGCGCACCCCGGTTTCACCGCGGGCGTGCGGCCGGAGTCCGACCGCACGCCCGAAGTGCCTCAGCCCGGGAAGGCGGGCGAGCCGCCCTCCACGACGCTCTGCCAGTTGAGCGGGTCGCTGGACACCCAGATGTTGCCGTCGTCCGAACCGGCCACCAGGGGCTGGCCCGGGGCTCCGGAGACGGTCACCATGCTGGCGACGGGGGTTCCGGCGCTGGCGGGCGGCGTGCCGCCGTCCAGCGACACCAGGAGGGCCTGGCTCGTACCGCCCTCGCGGGTGCCGAGCACGACCAACTGGTCGCCCGAGCGCCAGGAGATGTCGGTGACGTCCTCCAGCTCGCGGGCCAGGGTCACGAACGACTCCACGGAGACCTGCCCGTCGGCGCCTTGCACCACGCGGCCCACCTGGAGCGAGCGGCGCCCGTCCACCTCGGTCACCACCGCGGCGCGGGTGCCGTCCCGGGAGATCTGGAACTGCACCAGCGGCCTGTCGCGCAGGTCGGACACGTCCACGCGGACCACCTCGTGGCCGTCGCGCAGCAGCCACAGGTCCGTCGGACCCGGGGAGGGCGGCGGCCCGTTGAGGTTGGGGCTCTCGGCGTCGGAGTCCTCCCGGGCCTCCTCGCCGTCCTCCCCGTCCTCGTCGTCGACCTCCTCGACCACCCACAGGTCGCCGTTGACGTCCCAGGACAGCTCGGTGAAGACCCCGTCGGCCAGGACCTCCCGGACGTCGGCGCCCGGGGTGGCCTGGCTCGTGACGACCTCGCGGCCGCCCGTGGTGACCCCGGCGATGGTCTGCTCGTCCAGCGACACAGCGAACCTGCCCAGGGGGACCTCGCCCGATCCCAGGGGCCCGGGTACCGGCTCGCCGCTGCCGAACGTGTCGGTGTCCCAGTCCGAGGCCGACCACAGCTGGCCCTCGTGGGAGTAGTAGACGTGGACGCCGGGCGAGGTCGCGCCGGGGCTGACCTCCGACCAGTAGGTGCTGCCCGGGCGCGGCCGGTCGGCGCTCTCGCCCTCGGCGCCGGGGAAGTCCACCTCGTTGCCGTTCACCCGCAGCGTGAACTCCTGGATCTCCGGCAGCTGGCGCAGGGTCCAGGCGATCTGGGCGCCCATGCCGAACTCGTCGGCCTGGCCGGGGGCGGTCACGCTGACGGTCACCCGGTCCTCCTCCACCTCCACCTCGGGGTCGGCGTCCTCGGCGAAGGAGGAGTGCACGGAGGGGTCCAGCCAGGTGCTGGGTCCGCGGACGAGCCTGTGCAGCAGGCGCTTGGTGAGCTCGTCGTTGCTGACGGGCAGGTAGACCGGGTCAGGGACCAGGGCGTTCTCGTCGGGGTTGAAGTAGTAGAGGTTGAACGGGCGGTGGGTGCGCTCCACGTCGAGCTGGCTGAGGATGAGCTCGTCGGGCAGGCTCTGGATGCGCCACTCGCCCTCGGGGTCCTCGTCCTCCCGGGCCAGGACGAAGGTCTCGTCGAGCAGGCGACCGGAGTCGCCGGAGACGTACCTGCCGTCCTCGTCGATCGTGGCCACCAGCGAGCTGCGCATCCGCACGGTGGCGGTGAGCCCGTCTCCGCTGATCTCGGTGTCGAGGTCGACGGTGTCGTGGCCGGGGAAGACCTTGACCGTCCCGTCCGGGTTCCACGACTGGTCCGTGCTCGACAGCATGTAGCTGCGGGCGGCCTCGTAGTCCTGCTCGAAGCTGCCCATGTCCTTGAGGAAGTCGCTGACCAGGCCCTCCGGCGCCACTCCCTCCTGGGGTCCGGCGGGCAGCAGGCGCACGTAGCCGCCGTAGGGGTCGCCCTCGGACTCGTTGCCGTCGCTGGCCACGACCGGGCCGGTGGTGGGGACGGTCGCGCAGGCGGCCATGGACACGACCGCCACGGCCGCGGCCAGGCAGGCGCGCGCGGCGCGGCCGAACCGGTGCGGTGTCCTCACAGCTTCTCCTCGTCCTCGCGCTGCTCGGCGCGGGCGGCGGCCGCGCCCTCCTCCGCGGCGTCCGCGCCGTTCCTGGCGGGCACCCTCTCGGGGCGGGCGGCGCCGTTGCCGTTCTCACCCTTGTCGGCGAAGGTGGTGTAGGTGCGGCCCAGCGCGAACTCCGGCGGCACCAGCGGCAGGGGGGAGCCGCGCAGTTCGCTGCCGGAGCGGCGCGGCAGGGACAGGCGGAACTGGGAGCCCTGGCCGGGCTGGCCCCACGCCTGGAGCCAGCCGCCGTGCAGGGTGGCGTCCTCCTTGGCGATGGAGAGCCCGAGGCCGGTGCCGCCGGTGGTGCGCACCCGGGCCGGGTCGGCGCGCCAGAAGCGGTCGAAGCACAGGTGCTCCTCCCCCTCCTTGAGGCCCACCCCGTAGTCGCGCACGGCCACGGCGACCGCGTCGCGGTCGCACGCGGCGGTGACCACCACGTCGCGGCCCTCGCTGTGCTCGATGGCGTTGACCACCAGGTTGCGCAGGATGCGGTTGATGCGGCGGCCGTCGTACTCGGCGGTGCAGGGGTCGGTGGGCAGGCGCAGCACGACCTTGATGCCGCGCCGCTCGGCGATCTGTTCGGCGTCGCCGACGGCCTTCATGACGGCATCGCGGATGTCGAGCGACTCGGTGCCCAGGGTGGCGGCCCCGGCGTCGTGGCGGCTGATCTCCAGCAGGTCGGAGAGCAGTTCCTCGAACCGCTCCACCTGGCTCTGCAGCAGCTCCACCGAGCGGCGCATGGTGGGGTCGAGCTCCTCGCGCTCGTCGAAGAGCACGTCCCCGGCCATCTTGATGGTGGTCAGCGGGGTGCGCAGCTCGTGGGAGACGTCGGAGACGAACTGGCGCTGGAGCTTGGACAGCTCCTCCAGCTCCTGGATCTTCTCCTGGAGGTTGCCCGCCATGTCGTTGAAGGACAGGGCGAGCCGGGCGAGGTCGTCCTCGCCGTGCACGGCCATGCGTTCGGTGAGGTCGCCCGAGGAGAGGCGTTCGGCGGACTGGGCGGCCGAGCGGACCGGGCTGACCACCTGCCGGGTGATGACGAAGGCGATCAGGCCCAGGAGGATGACCAGCAGCACGCCCACCAGGCCGACCGTGCCCTGGACCAGGTCGAGGATCTGCTGCTCGTGCTGGAGCGGGAAGATGTAGTACAGCTCGTAGGCGCGCGTGAGCTGCGCGCCGACCACCAGCGCGGGCTCCTCGCCCTGGTCGGTGGTGATGCGCGTGTACGTGTGGTACTGCTGCTCGTCCACCTCGGACTCGTGGACCTGGTTGATGAGCCGCTGCGGGACGCTGCCCTCGCCGGTGGCCCAGCCGACCTCTCCGCCCACCGAGGGCAGGATGACCACGCTGTACAGCCCGGTGTCGCCACTGCGGCTGGTGAGCTCGTTGGCGAGGTTGTACATGAGCCGGTTGCGGTCGCCCGACTCGTTCTCCTGGAGCTCGGCGGACGCGTAGTTGAGCCCGGCGCGGTGGTCGGTGACGGCCGTGGAGATCTTGGCGTCGAGCAGGCCGCCGCGCACCTGGGAGATGAGCACGTACCCCAGGCCCACCATGACCACCAGGGACAGCACCAGGGTGGTGGAGATGACCCGCAGGTGCAGCGAGCGGCGCCAGTTGCTGTGGACGCCGCGCACCAGGGCGCGGGCGGCGCGCTGGGCGAGCGCGTAGGAGCGGGTGAGCCCCGTGCCGCCGTCGCGCCAGCGCCCTCCGGCCGCGGACGGCCCGGAGGGCGGGATCTGGGTGTCGGAGGCGGTCCCCCGCTCCTCCTCTGGTGTGGCTGCGGTCATGTGCGGCTCGGGAGGATCAGGCGGTTCCGGCCTTGTAGCCGACGCCGCGGACGGTCACGACGACCTCGGGGTGCTCCGGGTCCTTCTCGATCTTGGCGCGCAGGCGCTGCACGTGGACGTTGACCAGGCGGGTGTCGGCGGCGTGCCGGTAGCCCCAGACCTGCTCCAGCAGCACCTCGCGGGTGAAGACCTGGCGCGGCTTGCGGGCCAGGGCCACCAGGAGGTCGAACTCCAGCGGGGTGAGACTGATCTGCTCGCCGTCGCGGCGCACGGCGTGCCCGGCGACGTCGATGGTGATGTCCCCGATCTGGAGCACCTCGGGCGCGGGCTCCTCGGTGCGGCGCAGGCGCACCCGGACGCGGGCCACGAGCTCCTTGGGCTTGAAGGGCTTGACGATGTAGTCGTCGGCGCCCGACTCCAGCCCGAGGACGATGTCGATGGTGTCGCTCTTGGCGGTGAGCATCACGATGGGCACGCCGGACTCGGCGCGGATCTGACGGCAGACGTCGATCCCGTCGGCGCCGGGGAGCATCAGGTCGAGGAGGACCAGGTCGGGCTTGGTCTCGCGGAAGGCCTCCAGGGCCTTGTCCCCGTCGTGCACGAACGAGGGCTCGAACCCCTCTCCACGCAGAACGATGCCCAGCATCTCAGCGAGGGCGAGGTCGTCGTCGACAACCAGTACACGTCCCTTCATCGGTGCGTCCGGCGCCGGGCGTCGGACCCGCGGGCGGGTACGGCGGCGCCTACTCCTCTCTCTGGAAACACTCAAGCGGCATGAACGTTCGGTGCGCCCCGAGACGCAAGAAACTGCTTCGTCCTCCCCCCACCTTGCCACCTTCGGGCGGGATCGGGAGAGTGGTCGGTGTTTTTCGGTCCGTGGGAACCGTTTCGGCCTGCGGCGCGTCGACCCTGGTGACCTGGCACGCGAACCTTCGCGACCCGGCCTGTTGATAACAGAAAGCATACAAAAGGAATGAAGTGGGTCGGTTGCGCCTGCATACGCCCGAACATCGCGGGCACCGGTGGAACCGGCGGGTAGGTTGGTTCACCAGAGGCCGAAAACCGCGGAAGCGTGCTCGCGCAGCGTAACCGAACCCCATGGAGGGCGGGGCAGATGACCCAGGAGGACGACCACCGGGACACGTCGGGGAACCCCCCGGACGGACCGGACGGCGGCGGGGCTTCCGAGGCCGCTCCCCCGCCCGCGTCCGGCGGATGGGCCGCCCCCGGTCAGGAGGGTCCCTCCTCCGCCTCCTCCGCGCCCTCCGGTACGGGGCCGGAGTCCGCGTCGGCCGGTCAGACGCCCCAGGGGCAGCCGAACTTCGCCCCTCCCGAGCAGACCCCCGGGTACGGGCAGCAGGGCTACGGGCAGACGCCCTCCGGGCAGCAGCCCGGATACGGACAGTACGGCCAGCACGCCTCCGGCCAGCAGCCGTCCCAGGGCGGCGGGTACGGACAGCAGCCCGCGTACGGGCAGCAGCCGGGTTACGGCCAGTACGGCCACGGACAGCAGGCGCAGTGGCAGCAGTCCGGACACGGTCAGCAGCCGGGCTACGGACAGTACGGCCAGCAACCCGGTTACGGACAGCCCGGATACGGAGCGCAGGCCGGATACGGCCAACAGCCCCCTTACGGGCAGCCGCGCGCGCTCAAGCCCGGTGTGGTCGCGCTCCGGCCGATGACGCTCGGGGACATCCTCAACGGTGCGTTCAGCCTCATCCGCAACAACCCCAAGACCACCGTCGGGCTCGCACTGGTCGTCATGGCAGTCGCGAGCATCGTGAGCTCGGTCGGTTTCAGCGGCTACATGTCCGGCTACGGGGCCTTCCTCGACCAGGTGATGGCCGACCCCGCGTCGATCGACCCCAACGACCCGTTCCCGTTCAGCGGCTGGTCCCTCGTGGCCCTGTACGGCGGCGGCCTGCTGACCCAGGCCGGGATCATCCTGGTCACCGGTCTTCTCACGGCCGTGGTCGGTATGGCGGTCCTCGGCCGCAAGCTCAGCCCCTCCGAGGCCTGGACCGCCGTACGCAGCCGGATCTGGACCGTTGTGGGCCTGGCACTGCTGCAGCTGGTGACCATCTTCGTCCTCTACGTGGCCGTCACCGTCGGAATCGTCGTCTTCTTCATCGGTGTCTTCGTGGCCATCGCGGAGAGCCAGGGCGTCGGCGTCATCGTCGTGATCGCCTCGATGCTGGGGGTCGCCGGAGGCGTCGCCCTGGTCGCCTGGATCTACATCCGCATCTACTTCGCCATACCGGTCGCGGTGCTCGAGCGTGTCGGTGCGGGCACGGCCTTGACCCGCTCCTGGCGACTCACTCAGGGCAGATGGTGGCGGACCTTCGGCATCTCACTGCTTGCCTCCATCCTCATGTTCCTCGTCCAAGGACTGCTGAGCACGCCCTTCAGCATCGTCTCGGTGGTCCCCACCTTCATCGCTCCCGGTGCTGCCTGGGCCGCCGTCGTGGCGGGCGCCGTCATCTATGTGGGCAACGTCGTGGTCTACGCGATCACCGCGCCCTTCAGCGTGGGCGTGAAGACCCTCCTGTACGTGGACGCGCGGATGCGCAGTGAGGGCCTGGACCTGAAGCTGCACCAGGTGGCCCAGGCCGGCTACGAGGCGGGCCCGGAGATCTACCTGCCGGAGCCGCGGACGTGAGGGCACCCGCCGTCGGGGAGGTGACCCGTGAGGAGGGGCAGCGGCGCGCCGTCGAGGAGCTGAGCGACCCCCTGTACGGGGAACAGGAGCCCTCCCTGTGGGACCGCTTCCTCTCCTGGCTCCAGGAGCTCCTCGCGGACCTGGTCTCCCAGGCGCCGGACGCCCTCGGCGGCTGGACGGTCCTCGGACCGCTGCTGGTGGTCGTCGCGGTCCTGGTGGTCTGGCTGGTCCTCTGGCTGCGCCCGACGCGGAGCCGTCGCGCGGGAGCGCCCGTGCACGAGGGCGCGCCGATGGACGCGGCCGACCACCGGGCCGCCGCCGACCGGCACGAGAGGGCCGGTGAGTTCGCCGCCGCCGTCACGGAGAGGCTGAGGGCCATCAGCGTGGACCTGGAGGAGCGGGCGATCATCACGCCGCGCGCGGGGCGCACAGCGACCGAGCTGGCGGCGGAGGCCTCCGCCGTGCTGACCGCCGAGGCCGAGGGGCTGAGCGAGGGCGCGCGGATCTTCAACGACGTGGCCTACGGCGACCGCCCGGCGACCGCCGACTCCGCCCGCCTCCTGCGCGAGCTGGACACGCGGCTCAGGGCCGCCCGGCCCGTCGGGGAGGTGGGCCGATGACGGCCACCGCTCCCCCGGCCGCGCCCCCGCGCTCCCCCGGCCG
>NZ_QPFC01000369.1:0-9435 GCF_003427465.1 Nocardiopsis sp. TNDT3
CGCCCGCGCGCGCCCCCGTGCGGCCCCACCAGGAATCCGGGCGGATCTTTGTGGGCTTCGGCGAATGACGCGCGGGTGCGCGGGAGGGCAGAGTCGTAGACGCCTCCCTGGCACGAAGGACCGGACCGCCCCAGCGGGATTGGCCGCCGCTGGGTCGGTCCCCGCCGGGGACGCGCCCTCGCCTCCCGGCCCGACCGAGCCCACGACCCAGGAGGCCGTCCCGCCTATGCCGAGCACCGCCGCCCCCACCCGCCGCCCGTGGCCCCTGCGCGCCACGGCCCGGGCGCTGCCGCCGGGACACCCCTTCGCGTGGTTGGACGGCGCCGCCCGCGCACGCGCCGAGGCCGGGCTGACGCGGCGCGCCACGCCACGGCCCGCGGCCGACGGCCTGCTGGACCTTGCGGGCAACGACTACCTCGGGCTGCTGCGCCACCCGGACGTGGTGGCCGCCGCCGGGGACGCCGCCCGCGTGTGGGGCGCGGGCGCGGGCGGATCGAGGCTGGTCACCGGGGACACCGGCCTGCACCGGGAACTGGAGCGCGAACTCGCCGACTTCCACGGCACGGAGTCCGCGCTGGTGTTCTCCTCCGGGTACGCGGCGAACCTGGCTATGGTCACCGCGCTGGCCGCGCCGGACGGCGGCGCCCCTCCCCTGCTGGTGTGCGACCGGCACAACCACGCCTCCCTCATCGACGCCACCCGGCTGGCCCGGGCCTCTGGGGCGCGCGTGGCCCTCTACGACCACGCCGACGCCGACCGGGCCGCCGAGGCGCTCGCGACCGCCGGGGGACGGGCCCTGCTGCTGAGCGACACCGTGTTCTCCGTGGACGGCGACCTCACCGACGCGGCCGCCCTGGCGCGCGCGGCCCGCGGGCACGGCGCCGCCCTGCTGCTGGACGACGCGCACGGCCTGGGCGTGGTGGGGCACGGCGGGAGCGGGACGGCGACCGCCGCCGGACTGCGCGGCGCGGACGACGTCGCGGTGTCGGTGACCCTGTCCAAGTCGCTGGGCTCCCAGGGCGGCGCGGTGCTGGGCTCGCACCGGGTGGTCCGCCACCTGACCGAGACCGCGCGCACGTTCGTCTTCGACACCGGCCTGGCTCCGGCCTCGGCGGGCGCGGCCCTGGCCGCGCTGCGCGTGCTGCGCGCCCAGCCCTGGTTGGCCGACGCGGTACGCGACCGCGCGCGGCGGCTGGCGGAGGGGCTGCGCGGGCGCGGGCTGCCCGCGAGCACCCCGGACGCCGCCGTGGTGTCGGTGCTGGCGCCCTCCCCCGAGGCCGCTCTGGCCTGGCGCGACGCCTGTCTGGCCGCGGGCGTGCGCGTGGGCTGCTTCCGCCCGCCCTCGGTCCCCGACGGCCGGTCCCGGCTGCGGCTGACCGCCCGGGCGACGCTGGGCGGGGCCGACCTCGACCGGGTCGTGGACGTCATCGCGGCGAACCGTCCCGGATAGTCTTGCGGAGGTGACGACAGTCCGCCGGGACCCGGGGAGGCGATAGCGGCCGTGTCAGCACGTGGTGAGGGCCCCGAGGCGCCGGAGCCGGTCCCCGCGGACCCCTGCGGCGAGGACGCGAACGGCACCGGCGGTCCGGCGGACACCGCTGGATCCGACGACGGCGCGACCGGCGCGGAACCGGGCGGCACCGGCGGCTCGGACGGCGGCGCCGGTTCCGGTGACGGGGCCGGCGACGGCGGCGGGGACGACTCCGGCGGGGACGGGCGCCCGCGCCGACGGCGTCGGCGGTCCCGGGTGGCGATCGCCGTCTCGGTCACGCTGATCCTGGTCATGGTGGCCGTCCTGGCGCTGCCCGCCACCCGCGAGGGCCTGGTCGCCCTGTGGTGCGAGACCACCGACGGCGTGTGCCCGGCCGAGGAGCTCCCCCCGATCACCGAGGAGGAGCAGACCGACTGGCGGGTCCGGATGGAGCCGGAGGAGGCCGCGCTGTGGGGCAACTACGTGGCCCTGGGCGACTCCTACTCCTCCGGTGACGGCGCGGGCGACTACGCCCCCGACACCGCCGAGGCGGGCGGCTGCTGGCGTTCGGAGAACGCCTACCCCCGGGTGGTCGCCGAGGAGTTCGACTTCACCGGTTCGCTGGCCTTCTACGCGTGCAGCAGCCACAAGGGCTCGGAGATGATCGAGCAGATCGGCACCTCCGAGTCGCAGATCGACCGGGTCACCGAGAACACGTCCCTGGTGACCCTGGGCATCGGCGGCAACGACCTGGGCTTCATCCCCGTCCTGCGCACCTGCATGGTGCGGATGCCGCTCCTGGAGAGCAGCGTCTGCGTCGAGCAGGAGGAGGAGGTCGACAGGCGGATGAGGACCTTCGAGGAGACCCTGACCGAGATCCTCGGGGAGGTCCGCGACCGCGCGCCCGACGCCCGCGTCCTGGTGCTGGGCTACCCGCGGCTGTTCCCGGAGGACCCCCCGGGCATGTACTACACGCTGACCAGGAGCGACCAGCTGTGGCTGAACGGTCTGGCCGAGCGGTTCAACGAACTCATCCGCGACACGGTCTACCGGGTGGACGGCGACGTCTACGGCGGGCGCGAGACCGGCAGCGTGGAGTACGTGAACACCTTCTCCGCCCTGACCGGGCACGAGGTGAGCGCCGACGCGGCCTGGCTGAACGGGATCGTGCTCGGGCAGCTGGGCGAGGGCCTGCGCGTGGACCGGGCGAGCTTCCACCCCACCGCCCAGGGGCAGCTGTCCATCGCCGAGCGGGTGCGGCTGCAGATCGTCGAGGGCCCCGAGCGGGAGGTCTACGTGGCCCGGGAGACCCTGGACAAGGTCGATCCCGAGCAGCTGAGGTCGGAACTGGGCGGTCCGCTGGACCCGGAGTTCGCCACCGAGCCGCCCGGCAACGAGGCCGACGCCCCCTGACCCGGGGGGGCGTCGGCCCCGCGTCGCCGCTACCGGCCCGCCTGGAGCTCCTTGATCACCTCGGCGAAGCGGTCCAGACCCCAGTTGAGGTCCTCCTCGCTGATCACCAGGGGCGGCGACATCCGCACGGTCGAGCCGTGGGTGTCCTTGACCAGGACCCCGTGGTCGGCGAGGCGCTCGCACAGCTCCCGGCCCGAGGCCAGCGACGGGTCGACGTCGATGCCCGCCCACAGCCCGATGCTGCGCGCGGACACCACCCCGTCGCCGACGAACTCCTTGAGGCGGCGCTTGAGCACCTCGCCCAGACGGCGTGTGTTCTCCAGGTAGGGCCCCTCGGTGAGCATCCGCACGACCGTGCTCCCGACCGCCCCGGCCAGCGGGTTGCCGCCGAACGTGCTGCCGTGCTGGCCGGGCTGGATGACGCCGAGCACGTCCTCGTCGGCGACCATCGCCGACACCGGCAGGATGCCGCCGCCCAGCGCCTTGCCGAACAGGTAGGCGTCGGGGACCACCCCGCTGTGCTCGCAGGCCCGGATCGTCCCGGTGCGGCCCAGGCCCGACTGCACCTCGTCGGCGATGAACAGCACCCGCTCGCGGTCGCAGATCTCCCTGACCCGGGGCAGGAAGTCCGCCGGCGGCACGATCACCCCCGCCTCGCCCTGCACGGGCTCGATGAGGACCGCCGCGGTCGTGGAGTCGATGGCGGCCTCGACGGCCTCGGCGTCACCGTAGGGCACGGACCGGAAACCCGGCGTGTAGGGCCCGAAACCCGTCCTGGCCTCCGGATCCGACGAGAAGGAGACGATGGTGGTGGTGCGGCCGTGGAAGTTGGCGCCCGCCACGACGATGGTCGCCTCGTTCTCGGGCACGCCCTTGACCTCGTAGGCCCACTTGCGGGCCACCTTGATGCCGGTCTCCACCGCCTCGGCGCCGGTGTTCATCGGCAGGACCTTCTCCTTGCCGACCATGTCGGCGAGGGCGCTGACCCACGGGCCGAACTGGTCGTTGTAGAAGGCCCGGCTCGTGAGGGTCACCCGGTCGATCTGCCGGTGCGCCGCCGCGAGCAGGTCGGGGTTGTGGTGGCCGAAGTTCATGGCGGAGTACCCGGCCAGGCAGTCCAGGTACCTTCTGCCCTCGACGTCGGTCACCCAGGCGCCACGGCCCTCGGCGATCACGACGGGAAGGGGTGAGTAGTTGTGCGCCGACCGCGCGCGTGCGAGCGCGATGTGGTCCGCGCCGGAGAGTGCCTCTCCACCGGGGTTCCCGGCGGAGTCCCGCTGTCCCAGGTTCTGGGTGTTGCCCATCTAGCCGCTCCGATCACCATTGACCGATGTCAGACAGTTGATACCCACCGTCGGGCCGGATCGCGCCCCTTCGGCGGGGGTCCCCAAGAGTTGAGCAGATGATCCGGTGAGCCCACAAGGGGTGGGGGAGATCACAGCTGGGGGGCGATGCCCGAAAACCCGTCCGCGAAACGCCGCGCACACCCTCTGAGCGGGGTCGTCACATCCATGGTGACCTGCGATAACGCCCCTGGTGACGCGCTCCACAGCCCCGACGGCGGTCGAGCCCTCCCCCGAGGGGTACGGTCGCACCAACAGCCACTCAGCCGCCGCGAGC
The DNA here is from genome assembly GCF_003427465.1 of Nocardiopsis sp. TNDT3. Lineage (NCBI taxonomy): Bacteria > Bacillati > Actinomycetota > Actinomycetes > Streptosporangiales > Nocardiopsidaceae > Nocardiopsis > Nocardiopsis sp. TNDT3. The sequence goes on from NZ_QPFC01000369.1 coordinate 4,505, forward strand.
CCCGAGCCGTGGACGGCCCCGTCGACCGTGCCCGGGAGGTCAGGCGTGCCCACCTCCGCGTCCCCGGACGCCCCCTTCTCCCTCTCCCGCCTGTTCGCGGCGGTCGCCGAGGCCGTGCCCGACCGGACCGCCCTGGTCGCCGGTCCCCGGCGGCTCACCTACCGCGCCCTGCACGAGCGCTCGCTGCGGCTGGCCCGCCACCTGGTCGGCGCGGGCGTGCGCCCCGGCGAGCACGTCGCCGTCCTGGCGTTCAACCGCGCCGAGTGGGTGGAGTCCTTCCTGGGAATCCTGCGCGCGGGAGCGGTCCCGGTCAACGTCAACTACCGCTACGTCGCGGGAGAGCTGCGCCACGTCCTGGCCGACTCGCACGCGGTCGCGCTGATCGCGGAGGACTCGCTGGCCGGGGCGGTGGCCACGGTCCGCTCCGACCTGCCCCGGCTGCGCCACGTCCTGCTCGTCGCGGACGGCTCCGCGCGCGGGACGCGGGGCCGCGACTACGAGGAGGCGCTGGCCTCGGCGCCCGACGACGCGGCCCTGCCCCCGACCAGCGGCGAGGACCACTACCTGCTCTACACCGGCGGCACGACGGGCTACCCCAAGGGCGTGCTGTGGCGGCAGGCGGACATCTTCCGCGCGGCCCTGGAGCGCCGCGCTCCGGGCACGCCCAGCGCCCGGACCCCGCAGGAGGTGGCCGAGCGCGCCGCGCGCTGCTTCGAGCAGCGCATGCTGGTCCTCGGCCCGCTCATGCACGCGGCCGGGCAGTGGAACGCGCTGAGCATGCTGCTGTGCGGCAAGCGGGTGGTGCTGTCCACCGACCGCAGCTTCCGCCCGGACCGGGTGCTGGAGACGGCGCACCGGGAGGGCGTGCACGTGCTCCAGCTGGTGGGCGACGCCATGGCCCGCCCGCTGGCCCGCCACCTGCTCACCGAACCGGGGCTGTGCCCTGATCTGGCCTCGATCCGCTCCGGCGGCACCCCGCTCACCCCGGCGGTGCGCGCGCTGTGGCACGCCTGGCGCGAGGACGTGACCCTCTCCGACGCCTACGGTGGCTCGGAGACGGGTGTGTGCGGGTCGGCGACCGGCGCAGAACCGGCCGGTCCGGCGGAGGCCCCGTCCGGGCCCGGCCCCTCGGGCAGCCGCAGCTTCACCATGGGCGGCAGCATCGCGGTGCTGGACGCGTCCCTGCGCCCGCTGCCCCCGGGTTCGCGGGAGGTGGGGCGGATCGCGCGCACCGGACGGATCCCGCTGGGCTACTACAACGACCCCCTGGCGACCGCGCGCACCTTCCCCACCGACGCCGAGGGGCGCCGATGGGCGCTGTCGGGCGACTTCGGGACCTGGGACGCCGACGGTTCGATCGCGCTGCTGGGACGCGGCAGCGCGGTGATCAACACCGCCGGGGAGAAGGTCTACCCCGAGGAGGTGGAGGCCGCGCTCAAGGCTCACCCCTCGGTGGAGGACGCCATCGTGGTGCCCTCGCCCGACGAGTACCTCGGGCAGCGGGTGACCGCGCTGGTCTCGCTGGCCGCGAACGCCCGTCTGGAGGAGGCCGAACTGCGCGCGTACTGCCGTGTGCGGCTGGCGGGGTTCAAGGTGCCGCGCACCGTGCACTTCGTGGACCGGGTGCGGCGTACGGCGGTCGGCAAGCAGGACTACCGGTGGGCGGCGTCGGTCACCGGGACCGGTGCGCCCGCTCCGGCCGTCCCGACCGTTTCCTGAGCCCGTTCCGGATCCCAGGACCCCCGCCGGGTTCCGCGACGGGCCCGGGGCCGGACTCCGGAACGGGAGCCTGACCGTGCCGGAGACGGCGCTCGCGGCCGGGCAGCCGGCCTCCTCGGCGGTCTGCTGCGGAACTCCGCACCCGGGCGGTACCGGACCCTTCATTTCGGGCACAGGGTCAATATGGACTTACCCAGCCGAAACAGGGGTTTCGCAGGCCGTCGGCCGCTCTGGACCCCCTCCGCCACCGCTAGACTGGCGTCGCCTGGTCCAAGGCCCCACGGTTTCCCCTCCCCCGCTCCGACCGGTTCGCACACTCCCGGCCGGGGCCGACCGGCCCACCCCGCCTCCGGTCGAGGCCGTGGACCGCGAGGACCACCTTTGACCCACCCCTCCACCCGTGCACACGGTGCGCGTGCGGTGACACCACTAGGACGGAGGACGGCGCGCTTCCCCGGGCCCCGCCCGAAGCGCTCCCAAGAACCCAGATGCCCAACTCAGTAGGCAGCTACATCTTCAACGCGGTGCGCGGCGGCGCCGTGGGCGCCTCGGAGGCCCTTCCCGGTATCAGCGGCGGCACGGTCGCCCTCATCGTCGGTCTCTACGACAAGCTCATCGGCGGCGCCGGCCACATGGTCAGCGGTGTCAGGCGCTACGTCACCGACGTCCCGCGCGGACGCGGGAGGGAGCGCGCCCAGGAGCAGTTCCGCCAGGTGGACTGGAGCGTGCTGGTCCCCGCGCTCGTCGGCATGGTGGCCTTCCTCGGCATGGCGGCCGTGGTCCTCGCCCCGCTGGTCGAGTCGCACACCCAGTACGCGTACGCGCTGTTCTTCGGCCTGGTCCTGGCCTGCCTGTGGATTCCCTACACCGGTGCGGGCCACAGGTGGCGGGCCTGGCACTACCTCGTCGCCCTGGTCTTCGCCGCGGGCGCGTTCTTCCTCACCGGCCTGCCCGGCGCCAACCTGCCCACCCACCCGGTCGTCGTCTTCCTCGCCGCGGCGGTGGCCGTCTGCGCCCTGGTGCTGCCAGGGCTGTCCGGATCCTTCATCCTGCTCACGCTGGGTCTGTACGAACCCACGATCAGCGCGGTCGGGGACATGGACATCGCCTACCTCTCGGTGTTCGCGCTCGGCATGCTCACGGGCCTGTCGCTGTTCGTGAAGCTGCTCCAGCACCTGCTGGAGAACTTCCACCACATGACCCTGGTGGTCCTCACCGGCCTCATGGCCGGTTCGCTGCGCGCCCTGTGGCCCTGGCAGGACGAGGACCGCACGTTCCTGGCCCCCACCGACGTCCCGGTGACAGTCGGCCTGATGGCGGTCGGCTTCGCGATCGTGGCGGCGGCCATCGTCTGGGAGCGCCGCAAGCGCCTCCACATGGAGGAAGCCGGACTCCACCGGACCCCCACCCACGTCTGAGAACGGGAACGACAACCGCATGACAACGAATCTGCTGATGACCGCGGCCTCGACGACGGACGTCGACGTCGCCCACGAGTACGAGGGGTTCATCGGGTGGGTCCTGAGCCTGATGACGACCCTGGGCGAACCCGGTGTCGGCGTGGCGCTGTTCATCGAGACCTTCTTCCCGCCGATGCCCAGTGAGGCGGTCCTGCCCGGCGCCGGGTTCCTCGCCTACGCCGGGCACATGAACGTGTGGCTCGCCATCCTGTGGGCGACGATCGGCTGCCTGGTCGGCGCGTGGGGCTTCTACGCGATCGGCGCGCTCCTGGGCCGCGAGCGCACGGCCTGGCTGGTCGAGAAGACCCCGCTGCTGGAGATCGAGGACTTCTACAAGGCCGAGCGCTTCTTCACCCGCTTCGGCGGCGTCGCCGTCCTGCTGGGCCGGTGCGTGCCCCTGGTCCGCAGCTTCATCTCGGTGCCCGCCGGGATCGAGCGGATGCCCCTGTTCAAGTTCTCGCTGTACACGGTCATCGGCTCGGCGGTGTGGAACACGATCTGGATCGGCCTCGGCTACGTCTTCGGCCCGGCCATCGAGCCCATCCTCGCCCAGTGGAGCGGCGTGATCAGCAACATCGTGGTCGTGATCATCGGCCTGCTGGTGCTGTGGTTCATCCTGGCCCGCGTCTACAAGCGCACCAGGGCCCGCCGGACCGAGGGCACCTCCGCCTGAGGCGCCTTTCCCCCGGGTTCCGTCCCCCGTGAAAACCCTCCAGGGGTCCGCCCGCGTACCCGGGCGGACCCCTTCGCGCTTGTGTGGGTATCCTGCCCGGAACGCACCACAGACACATAATGACCGGGGCCGCCGAGGCGGCTCCGGAGGCGCGGGGTGCCGGGACACGTTCCCGGCTGAGAGCACACCCGTCGAACCTGCCCTAGTTAGCACTAGCGAAGGAACGCCATGAGCGCGTACAACATCGTGTCCATCGCCGGCAGCGACCCCAGCGGGGGCGCGGGCGTCCAGGCCGACCTCAAGGCCTTCTCCGCGCACGGGACCTTCGGGATGACGGTGATCGCCGCGCTGACCGCCCAGTCCACGCTCGGCGTCACCGGGGTCCACCCGATCCCCGCGCGCTTCGTCGCCCACCAGATGGACACCCTCTTCGCCGACGCCGTCGTGCACGCGGTCAAGGTGGGCATGCTGGGCACCTCGGAGGTCACCGAGGCCGTGGCCGAGGCGATCGACCGCCACGCGCTGCCGAACGTGGTGGTGGACCCGGTGATGGTCGCCAAGAGCGGGGACCGGCTGCTGGAGGCCTCGGCCGTCGACGCGCTGCGCACCAAGCTCCTGCCCCGCGCGGACCTGGTCACCCCGAACCTGCCCGAGGCCGCGGACCTGCTGGAGGAGCCCGAGGCGACCGACCTGGCGTCCATGCGCGCCCAGGCCTGGCGGCTGCTGGAGCTGGGCCCGCGCCGGGTCCTGCTCAAGGGCGGCCACCTGCCCGGCGGGGAGAGCGTCGACGTCCTGGTCGCCCGGGACGCCGACCCGGTCGAGTTCCGCGCCCCGAGGGTGGTCACCCGCAACACGCACGGCACCGGGTGCACGCTGTCCTCCTCGATCGCGGCCCTGCTGCCGCAGCGGCCGGACGTGGCCGCCGCTGTGGGCGACGCCAAGGACTACCTGACCGAGGCCATCCGGCGCGCCGACGAGATCGACGCGGGCGGCGGGCAGGGCCCGGTGCACCACTTCCACGCCTGGTGGTAGCAGCGGCGTCCGGATGAGGGAACGCCGAGGGGGGACCGGCTCCGCGC
>NZ_QPFC01000370.1:0-4652 GCF_003427465.1 Nocardiopsis sp. TNDT3
GAGACCGCGCCGCCGAGGAGGGGGAGAGGATGAGCACCACCGCTGACGCAGGGGGAGCGGACGGGACGGTACGGAGCGGCACCGGGTGGCTGGGGGAGGCGCGCGCCATCCGCCGGGCGCACCGCGTGGCGGTCACCCACCAGGCCGCCTCGGTCCTGCTCGGCTACCCCGACCAGGCCTTCTTCGAACGCCTGCCGCTGGTGGCCCGCGCGGTCGCCGAGCTGCCGAGGGGAGGGGTGCGCGCGGCGCTCCAGGAGTTCTGCGACCACGCCTCCACCGTCTCCGAACTGGAGCTGTGCGAGCACTACGTGGACGTGTTCGACCTGCGCAGGCGCAGGACCCTGCACATGACCTACTACACCGACGGCGACACCCGCCGCAGGGGGCACGCCCTGGCCGAGATCAAGCGCGTCTACGCCGAGGCCGGGTGGCGGGTGGAGAACCGCGAGCTGCCCGACCACCTGGCGGTGGTCCTGGAGTTCGCGGCCCGGGGCGACGCGCGCGCGGGCGAGGCCCTGCTGCTGCGCTTCCGGCCGGGTCTGGAGCTGATGGCCCGGACCCTGCACGACCACGGCACGCCCTACGCGCGGATCGTGGACGCGGTCCGCATGACCCTGCCCGCCCAGGAGCGCGGGGACCTGGAAGCCGTGCGCAGGCTCGCGGCCCAGGGGCCGCCCGCCGAGGACGTGGGCCTGGAACCGTACGGGGTGCGGGCGCCGCTGCCGCGGACCGAGGCCCCCGGGTACGACCGGGAGGAGCGGTGAACGGGTACGGCGCGCTCGACCTGCTGCTGTGGGGCGTCCTGCCCTACGCGGTCCTCGTCCTGGTGGTGGGCGGCCTCGTCTGGCGGTACCGGTACGACCGGTTCGGCTGGACCACCCGTTCGTCGGAGCTGTACGAGTCCAGGCTGCTGCGGATCGGCAGCCCCCTGTTCCACATCGGCCTGCTCCTGGTGATCGGCGGCCACGCGGTGGGGCTGCTCGTGCCCGAGGGCTGGACCCGGGCGCTCGGGGTGTCCGACACCGTCTACCACGTCACCGCCCTGTCGCTCGGGCTGGTGGCGGGGGTGTGCACGCTCGGCGGGATCGTCCTGCTGATCTGGCGCCGCCGCACGACGGGGCCGGTGTTCAGCGCCACCACGCGCAACGACAAGCTCATGTACCTGGTGCTGGTCCTGGCCATCGTCACCGGGCTGGGCATGACCGCCTACTTCGCCGGGGTGGAGGTGGCGGGCGGGCACACCCAGGACTACCGGCGGACGGTGTCGCCGTGGTTCCGCTCCATCTGGGTGCTCCAGCCCGACGTCGCGGCGATGTCCGCCGCCGAGGCCCCGTACAAGCTGCACGCCCTCGTCGGCCTGGGGCTGTTCGCCCTGCTGCCCTTCACCCGCCTGGTGCACGCGTTCAGCGCGCCGATCGGCTACCTCTTCCGTCCCTACGTCGTCTACCGCACGCGGGACCGGTACCCGACCGCCTCGGGGCAGGCGGAGCGGCCCGCCCGCCGGGGCTGGTGACCCGGCCGCCCGTGCGGCCCGCCAGTGAGGCCCGGTCTCTCGTGCGGCCCGGTCTCCCGTGACGCCGAGGCCGTCCGTGCGGCCCGCCGTGTGACCCGGCCGCCTGTGTGGCTCGGGCCCCGTATGGCCCGGGCCGCCCGTCCGGCCGGGGCGGTCCGGGCGGACCGCGGCCCGTCCCGGTCACGGACGGTCACCGCGTGACCGGGGTGTGCGCGGCGGTTATGTGTGGGAACGTGGTCATTGGCCCGCGCACACCGCGTGCGCGAACACGGGGAGTGGGAGAGAGTGCCATGGACCTGACGGTCGTCGACGTTCCGGAGCGCTCGCGCTACGAGGTGAGCGCGGACGGGGCGGTGGTGGGGTTCTCCGCCTACCACCTGATCGACAAGGGCGTGTACGCCCTGCCGCACGTGGAGGTCGACCCCTCCTTCGAGGGCAAGGGTGTGGCGAGCCGCCTCATGCGCGACTCCCTGGACCACATCCGGTCGCGGGGGCTCAAGATCGTGCCGATCTGCCCCTTCGCGCGGGCCTACCTCAAGAAGAACCCGTCCTACGCCGACCTGGTCCACGAGGGCTGAGCCCGCGGCCGCGCGCGGGGTCCTCCGGGGCGGCTCCGCGGACCGGAGGCGGATAACGGGGACATCACCATCCGGGCACGGCGTGTCCCGGATGGTGATATTCTGCGTACTTCAGGGGTATGTGGGAGCGGTTGTCCTCTTATGGAGCGAAGGAGCCCCTCCCCGTGTTGCCTGCCGACCAAGCGCCAACCCTGGACGCGCGTCTGACAGACGCCATCGCGACGTTCAACAACGACTTCTTCTGGTCCTGGATCCTGATCCCGCTCCTCGTGGTGGTGAGCCTCTACCTCACCGTCCGGACGGGCGCCGTCCAGATCCGGATGCTCCCGGAGATGTTCCGGGTGCTCAAGAGCAAGCCCGAGACCGCTCCTGACGGGGGCAAGGCGGTCTCCTCCATCCAGGCGTTCATGATCTCGGCCGCGGCCCGCATCGGCACGGGCAACATCGTCGGCGTGGCCGTCGCCATCTCCCTGGGCGGCCCGGGCGCCGTCTTCTGGATGTGGACGATGGCGATCGTGGTCTGCGCGGCCAGCTTCGTCGAGTCCACCCTGGCCCAGCTCTACAAGGTCAGGGACTCCACCGGCTACCGGGGCGGACCGGCCTACTACATGGAGAAGGGCCTGGGCCAGCGCTGGATGGGCGTGCTCTTCGCCATCGTCCTCATCCTGACCTTCCCGATGGTCTTCAACGCCGTGCAGAGCAACACCATCGCCGGGGCCGTCACCAACTCCGCCCAGAACATGAACGTGGACGCGGGCCTGGGGCTGTCGGCCGCGGTCGGGGTCGTGCTCGTGGCGGTCACCGCGATGGTGATCTTCGGCGGTGTGCGCAGGATCGCCAACACCGCGCAGGCGCTGATCCCGGCCTTCGCGCTGATCTACCTGATCATGGGCGTTATCATCGTGGGGATGAACTTCGAGCGCGTCCCCGGGATGTTCGCGCTCATCTTCGAGCACGCCTTCGGCATCCGCGAGTTCGCCGCCGCCGGTCTGGGCACGGTGATCATCCAGGGCGTGCGCCGGGGCATGTTCTCCAACGAGGCGGGCCTGGGATCGGCTCCCAACGCCGCGGCCAGCGCCGCCGTCACCCACCCCGCCAAGCAGGGCCTGGTGCAGACCCTCGGCGTCTACTTCGACACCCTCGTGGTCTGCTCCATCACGGCCTTCATCATCCTCATCGGCTACGAGGGCGGCTCCGAGCGCGAGCTGGAGGGCGACCTCACCCAGATCGCGGTCACCGAGGCCCTGGGCCCCTGGGCGCTGCACCTGATGACGCTGATCATCCTCCTGGTCGCGTTCACGTCGGTGCTGGGCAACTACTACTACGGCGAATCGAACCTGGAGTACCTGACCGCCGACCGGCGCGTCATGCTCGGCTACAAGATCGTCTTCCTCGTGGCCAGCTTCCTCGGCTCGCTGGGCTCGATCGACCTGGTCTGGACGCTGGCGGACACGACCATGGGCATGATGGCGCTGATCAACCTCGTGGCCATCACACCGCTGGCCGCGATCGCGGCACGGGTGCTCAAGGACTACAACGACCAGCGGCGCCAGGGCATCGACCCCGTGTTCACGCGGGACCGGCTGCCCGACCTGCGCGGAGTGGAGTGCTGGGAGCCCAGGGAGAGGGAGGCTGCGGCCGAGACCGACAAGGTCTGAGGGCCGCTGGTCGGGGCCCGCGCCGCACGGGCCCCGAGCCGTCCCGTGCCCCGGACGGGGTTCCGGTCCGTTCGCCGGTGGGGCGGGGGAGAACGCATCCCCCGCCCCACCGGCGTCTTCAACGGGTCATTAGATGACAGAACCCACCAGGTAAGGCTTTTCAGTGCATCTGTGTTCTTTCGGTCACGGCGAATAATCGCTAGTGTGCTGGATCACAGTTGTGGCGGCCCGTGTGTCTCGTCGAGGGAGTCCGATGTCCATCGTCTCAATCGAGCCCGCCACCGCCGAGCGGTGGGAAGACCTGGAGAACCTGTTCGGACCGACCGGAGCCTACGGGCACTGCTGGTGCACCTTCTTCCGGAGGCGGGCCAAGGACCACACGGCGAGCACCTCCTGCGACCGCTCCCAGCGCGGTGTGGACAACAAGGAGGAGCTGCGGCGCCTGACCCTGGACGGGCGGGTGCCCGGCCTGCTCGCCTACGACGAGGACGGCCCCTGCGGGTGGGTGTCCGTGGCGCCCCGGGAGGACTTCATCCGGTTGTCGCGGTCGCGGTCCCTGCGCCCGGCCGATCCCCGTGAGCCCGGCGTGTGGTCGCTGGTCTGCTTCTGGCTCCCGCCCCGTCGGCGCAGGCGCGGCCTGGGCAGCCGCCTGCTGGACGGGGCGATCGAGTACGCCCGGGCCAACGGCGCGCGCGTCCTGGAGGCCTATCCGGTGGACACCGCCGGAGGGCGGGCGCCCAGCGCCGAGGTCTACACGGGGACGGTGGAGATGTTCCGCAGGGCGGGGTTCACGCTGAACAACCACCACGTGAGCGAACGCGTGGTCGCCCGCCTGGAACTCAAAACCGAGTAGTCCCCGTCTCCTCTTTCCCCTTTTCCTGATCCGCGTCCCGCCCCCGACCC
>NZ_QPFC01000371.1:0-5615 GCF_003427465.1 Nocardiopsis sp. TNDT3
GCCCCGGGGGCCCACCCCAGGCTCAGACGCGCGCCGTCCGCGGTGATCCCCGCGCGGATGAGCGCCATGCGGGGGTCGTTGCGCTGGCTGCGGAAGCCCCCGGCGTCGTCGACCACCATGAACGTGCGATCGTGCCTGATACCGGCGGACGTCATCTCGGCGGTCCGCACGGACGTGCCCGCGCATCCCTTGACCGGGTAGTGGACGAGTTCCTCGATTCGCGCCATGGGAGAACGCTAGCGCATCGGTTCGTCAACGCCAGCTTGTACAAGCCTTCGCCTGTAAGGCCAGGTCATGCGCGCCTTCGACGTCCTCGGAGACCCCGTCCGGCGCCGCCCGCTGGGACTGCTCGACGAGGGCGAGCGCTCCTCGGGCGAGCTGACCGGGGGCGTACGGGCCGAGTTCGGCGCCTTCCGGCCCGCCGGGGCCGTCCGCCCGGGCGGCCCCGGTCAGCGGGCCACCCGGAAGAACCCCTCCGCGATGAGGGTGCGCAGCGCGTCGGGCGTGCGCTCGCGCACCAGCGCGGGGTCCTCGCCGATGAGCTCGGCGATGACGTTCAGCAGCGGGCCGACCGGCATGGTGCCGTCGCACACCCCCGCCAGGGCGGCCTCCACCGTCCCCACGCGGGCCACGCGCCGCAGGCCGTCGCGCTGGCGCAGCAGGATCTTCTCCGGGTCCGGAGCGCCGGGGCGCCCCACCCTCTCCTCCACCACGCCCGGCGCGAGCGCCACGTGCGCGGACAGCAGCGCCGCGTCGGTCAGGCGCAGTGCGGTCATCGCCCCGTCCACCACGTCGGGCAGGTAGGGGCCCACGGGCCGCTCGATCTCGTGCCGCAGCTCCTCCACGCGCACGGTCGCGTCCTGGGCGACGTCGTTGCGCAGGCAGATCCACCCGAACCCGATGCCCTTGATGCCCTCGCGCTCGAAGTAGTCGAGCCAGGCGTCGTAGCGGCGGGTGTACTCGGGGGTGCCGTGCTCGCAGGAGTCGCGCAGCCACAGCTCCACGTACTCGGCGGGGTCCTGCACGTCGCGCTGGACCACCCAGCCCGAGCACCCGGTCCCGGTCACCCAGCCGCCGACCCGGTCCTCCCAGTCGTCGCCGTCGCGGTGCACCCAGTTCGCCAGGATCTGGCACCAGCCGCCCTCGGTCAGGTGCGCCGGGGCCTGTCGCACCAGCTCGGCGCACACGGTGTCGCCGGGCAGGTCCGACTCCCGGTAGGTGTACCGGGAGGAGTCGGGGGTGATCACGAACGGCGGGTTGGACACGATCAGGTCGAAGCGCTCGCCCTCGACCGGCTCGTACAGCGAACCCTGCTCCAGGCGGGCGTCGGTGACCCCGGACAGGGCCAGGCTGATCCCGGCCAGGCGCACGGCGCGCGGGTTGAGGTCGGTGGCCACCACCTCGCGCGCCCGCGAGGCCAGGTGCAGGGCCTGCACCCCGCAGCCGGTGCCCACGTCCAGGGCGCGCTCCACCGGTCCGTCCACGATCAGCTGGGACAGGGTGGAGGAGGCGCCGCCCGCGCCCACCACGTGGTCGGGAGCGGGGACCGCGCCGCTGCCGGGGCGCACCTTGGGGTCGGAGACCACGAACCCGGGCCTGCCGTCCTCCAGCTCCCAGGGGCCCAGGTGCACCAGGGCGCGCACGACGGGCCCGCCCTGCCCCTCCTCCACGGTGACCAGCCCGGCCTCGGCCAGTTCGTCCACGGGCAGGATCGAACGCGCGGCGCGCGCGGGGATGGACGACCGCAGCCACCACAGGCGCAGCAGCAGTCCGAGCCGCTCGTCGCCGCCGGTGGCGCGCAGGGCGGGCACCAACTCCTCGCGGGCCAGTGCGCGCGCGGCGGCGTCGCCGAGGCGGTCGCGGACGCCGGACACGGTGTAGTCGGCGTCGATGAGGATGCCGCGGAGTCGCTCGGCCAGACCGCGCGGAAATCTCGTCTCAGACACCCGCCCATTATCGGGCAGAACCGCGGTGCCCCGCCGGGGGGTGCCCGGCGCTGGTCAGGAGTGGTCGGCCCGGCGCTCGGCGGCGTCGGAGCGCCTGCGCAGCAGATGGGGTATGTACAGGAACCCGAACACGCCCAGCACGATGCCGGTCACGCAGACGCCGATCCACCAGCGCTCGGACGCGGGCAGGCCGTCGCCCATCGCGATGAGGACCACGAGCGCCACCGTCCACGCCAGGGTGCCGATCGCGGCGGGCACGCGGTAGTCGCTCTCGTGGACGTCCGGGTCGGGCTGGCGAGGTTTGCGCACGGTTCCAGGCTATCCGCTCACCGCGGGGGAGGGCGCGTGCGTGCGGGGGAGGCGGCGCGCGCACCGGAGAGGGGGACGGGCGGCGCGCGCACCGGGCCGCCCCGCCGCGTGGGGACGGATTCGTCACATTCGAAGAGCCGATCCTCCGGCCCTCTGGTCTTTCCTACGAAAAACCAGGGAAACGCGTGGTCGGTGTTGTGTGAACATGCAACTAATCTGACGCAGAATCCTTCTTGTCCAGTAAGTACGACCAGGTCAGGCTGACGACGTGAAAACTCCGAGTCCATCCCCCAGCGGCACCGGCAAGACGCCATCCGGCCGCCTCGACCGCTACTTCCGCGTCTCCGAGCGCGGATCCACCTTCGGCACCGAGGTGCGGGGCGGCCTGGCGACCTTCTTCGCCATGGCCTACATCGTCGTCCTCAACCCGCTCATCATCGGTACGGCCGAGGACGTCAACGGAGAGACCCTGGGCATCCCCCAGGTGGCCGCCGTCACCGCCCTGGTCGCCGCGATCTCCTGCGTGCTCATGGGCGTGGTCAGCCGCTACCCCTTCGCGATCGCGGCGGGCATGGGGCTCAACGCCGTCGTCGCCTACGGCATCGCGCCGGTCATGCCCTGGTCCGACGTCTTCCTGCTGATCATCATCGAGGGCGTGCTGCTGCTGATCCTGGTGCTCACCGGGTTCCGCACCGCGGTCTTCGCCGCCATCCCGCCCGGCCTCAAGGTCGCCATCGCCGTCGGAGTGGGCCTCTTCCTGGCCCTGGTCGGCCTGGTCAACGCCGGTTTCGTGCAGGCCGGTGAGGGCACCCCCGTCCAGCTCGGCAACGGCGGCCTCCAGGGCTGGCCGATCCTGATCTTCGTCATCGGCCTGCTGATCACCGTCGCGCTGTACGTGCGCAAGGTGCCGGGCTCGATGCTCATCGGCATCATCGTCTCCACGGCCGTCGCCCTCCTCGTGGAGTCGCTGTTCGGCGGCGGCGACAACCGCCTCGGCTGGAGTCTGACGGTCCCGACCCTGTCCACCGGCGGGGGAGTGGTGGCGGTCCCCGACTTCTCGCTCGTCGGCATGTTCGCCGACGGCGGTCTCGACGTGTTCTCCCGCTGGGCCGACATCGGCGTCGCCACCGTGGTCATGCTGATCTTCACGCTGCTGCTCGCCGACTTCTTCGACACCATGGGCACCATGGTCGGCGTCGCCCACCAGGGCGACCTGGCCGACGAGGACGGCAACATCCGGGGCTCCCGCGAGGTGCTGGCCGCCGACTCCGTCGGCACGATCCTGGGCGGCCTGGGCTCGGCCTCGGTCGCCACCATCTACGCCGAGTCCGCCGCGGGCGTCGGCGAGGGCGCCCGCACCGGTATCGCGCCGATCGTCACCGGCGTCCTGATGATGCTGGCCACCCTGTTCACCCCGCTGGTGAACCTGGTGCCCTTCGAGGCCGCCACGCCGGTGCTGGTGATCGTGGGATTCATGATGATGGTCCAGGTCGTCAACATCGACTTCAGGGATCCGGCGCTGGGCCTGGGGTCCTTCATGGCGATCATCATGATGCCCTTCACCTACTCGATCGCCAACGGCATCGGGTTCGGCCTGCTGACCTACGCCTTCGTCAGCCTGGTCACGGGCAAGGGGCGCCAGGTCCATCCGCTGCTGTGGCTGATCTCGCTGGTCTTCCTGATCCACTTCGCCGAGGCGCCGATCAACGCCCTGATCGGCTGAGGCACGGCTTTCGCGCCGTCCGGGAATTCCGGCGGCGGTGGACGGCGTTGACTCCGGTGATGAGTCAACGCCGTTTACTTATTTGCCCGCTTTGTCCACCCGGCCGGGATCGAAGCCGACCGCCGATGGCCGCATCAGTCCCTCCCCTCACGTCCGAGGGGAGGGACTGATGCGGCGTATCGCCATGTTCCGGTCCCTGGCCAACCGCAACTACCGGCTGTACGCCCTGGGCCAGCTGCTGTCCAACCCCGGCACGTGGATGCAGCGCATCGCGCAGGACTGGCTGGTCCTCCAGCTCAGCGGGGGCAGCGGTATCGCGCTCGGCATGACCACCGCCCTCCAGTTCCTGCCGCTGCTCCTCTTCGGGCTGTGGGGCGGGGCGCTGGTCGACCGGCTGGACAAGCGCAGGCTGCTGGTGTGCACCCAGGCCGCCATGGGCGTGCTCGCGGTCGGCCTCGGAATCCTGGCCACCGCGGGGGCCGCGCAGGTCTGGCACGTGTACCTGTTCGCCTTCGTGCTCGGCCTGATCACCGTGCTCGACAACCCCGGGCGGCAGGCCTTCGTCCCGGAGATGGTCGAGCGCGAGCACCTGTCCAACGCCATCGCGCTCAACAGCGCCAGCTTCCAGCTCGGCCGGGTGACCGGTCCGGCCGTCGCCGGTCTGCTCATCGCGGTCATCGGCAGCGGACCGGTCTTCCTCATCAACGGCGCGTCGTTCGGGTTCACCATCCTCGCCCTGATGATGATCCGCACCTCCGAGCTCAACCCCACCGAGCGGGTGGCCCGGGGCAAGGGGCAGATCCGGGAGGGGCTGCGCTACATCGGCGGCAGGCGCGACCTGGTCCTGCTGCTGGTGCTGGCCGCCGCCACGCAGTTCTTCGGCGCCAACAGCCAGAACCAGATCGCGCTGATGGTCAACAACGTGTTCGAGGCCGGAGCCGACGCGTTCGGCGTGGCCGCCGCCTTCCTGGCCGTCGGCGCCCTCGCCGGCGCCCTGCTGGCCGCCCGCCGCGACCGGCCCCGGCTGCGGCTGGTGCTGATCGGGTCGCTGGCCTTCGGCGCGCTCCAGGTCGTCGCCGGGCTCATGCCCGGCTACGTGCCGTTCGTCCTGGTGCTGGTGCCCATGGGCGTGGCCTTCATGACGTACGTGACCACGCTCAACGCCACCTTCCAGCTCAGCGTGGACCCGCGGATGCGCGGACGCGTCATGAGCATGTTCCTGCTGGTGTTCATGGGCGTGGCGCCCATCGGCGCGCCCGTGGTGGGCCTGCTCGCCGACAGCTTCGGCCCGGAGACGAGCCTGGTCATCGGCGGTGCGGTGACCCTCGTGGTCGTCGCGGTCATCTCCGCCCTGCTCTTCCGCGCCAAGGGCGTGCGCCCGCGCGACGTGCTCCGGGGTCGGCGTTCCTCCGCGGACGCGGAGACCGCCGAGGAGGCGACCGCCGAGGAGGAGACCGCGGAGACCGGGAGCGAGCGCGAGGGGGACCCGGAGGCGGAGCGCGAGCGGGTGGACACCGAGCGCCTCCCGGACGGCTCCACCCGGGTCCGCCTCGTCCCGGACGGGGACGGGACCCGACCGGACACGGTCACCCGTACCTGAGACTCCCGGTCGTGCCCCGCCGTCCTCGGGGCACGAC
>NZ_QPFC01000372.1:0-1981 GCF_003427465.1 Nocardiopsis sp. TNDT3
GGCCGGAACCCGTGGGCACACCACCCGGCCCGGGCGGACGGCCGACACCCGACTGCCAACCCGACTGCCAACACCAGACCGCCAAGGAGAGAGCATGACCGAGCAGAGCCCGTGGCCGACGCGGAGGGCGGGGCGGCAGACCGTCCTGGCCCAGTTCGGCCAGGCCCGAGCCGACCTGATGCAGTGGGCGCTGACCACCGGTGACGTGCTCGCCGACGCGGTCGTCGCCGAGATGCACGAGATCGGGATGCCACAGGCCAGGCCCGTGGTGAACAAGGGCATCCGGGAGGGCCTGACCTCCCTCACCGACCCGCCCCCGGCACTGGAGGCGCTGCTGCGGCAGACCGAGAGCCCGCCCGGCTACGTGGACGACGCCCTGCTCGACCAGGGCCCCATGCCGTTCTACACCTCGCCGCCGCCGGTGCACATCATCGCGCTCAACGCGGGCTCCCTGATCCGGGTCTACGAGTCGCCGTCGATCTCCGAGGTGCTGACGACGACGGGTCGGCTGGTCGAGTCCGCGCAGCGGCGCATCCAGGAGACCGGGGCTTGGCTCACCCGGACCATGCTGCCCGGCAGCCTCCGCGTCGGACAGCCGGGTTACGTGGCGACCCTGGAGGTGCGGATACTGCACGCGCACATGCGAAGGCTCGCGCTGAACCGCGGCTACGACAGCTCGGCGGACGGCTGCCCGATCAACCAGGTCGACCTGGGGCGGACCTGGATGGACTTCACCCTGACCGCCTACACCGCCGAAGAACTTCTCGGGTTCGGGCTGAGCAGCCGCGAGCAGGCCGACCTGTACCGCTACTGGTGGTACGTCGCCCACCTGCTGGGGATCGACGCGCGCCTGGTCGAGGGGATCACGGGCAACGAGGCCGCCGCACGCCTGGACGCCGTGTTCCAGGCCGTGACCGGACCGGCAACGGAGGAGTCGGCCGTGCTGGCGGACGCGACGCTGGCCTCGGCGACCTCCGCCCTGCACGCGATGCTCAAGGTTCCCGGCGAGCTGGCCCGACCGGCGCTGAACGCGATCGCCCGCCGCATCCACGGCGACGGAGCGTGCCAGGACCTGCGGATACCTCCGGCCCCGATCGCCGACGCGTGGCTGGGCCCGGTGCTGTCCGGGTTCGCGCTGGCGCGCGAACACCGCCGCAGGGACCCGAGGCGATGGCAGGCCGCGATCGACCAGAACCTGGCGGCCGCCCGCGAGCTGGTGGCCAGGCCCGGCCAGCCGACCGCCTACCAGCGCGGCGCCACCGGCGCCGAGGACTGAGGGGTCGGCCGCGAGTACGGGCGTTAGGGGCCGGAGGGGTTCCAGCAGACCAAGGGGCCGGTGTTCGGCACCGACACTGTCGGCCCCGGTGGGTACCGCTGACGGAAGCGGGGCGGTCCGCGAACTACTGCTGGCGGGGGTCCTGGTTCCAGGAGCCGTGCTGCGGTGGCTGCTGCCCGTAGGGCTGCTGCGGGTACTGCTGGGGCGGGTAGTAGCCATGGTTCACCTGATGGTGCGGATGGTGGGTGTACTGCTGGGCATGCCCCTGACCGGCGGCCTGGGCGTGGAACGCGAAGAACCACCGGGACACGGGCCGGTGCAGCAGGACCGCTCCGGTGATGGCCAGGGGGAACAGGAGCAGCGCCCAGAGGACGCTGTTTCCGCCGAGCAGCATCATGGACTGCAGCACGATCTGGATGATGAGGACGACCTTGGCCATGGTCCGGGCCCAGGAACGGCCGCGGGTGACGGGGAACGCCGCCACCGCCATGAGCACGCCGATGACGGTGTGGGGCAGCGAGGCGCCGAACGCGTACCCGGGATCGACGCCGAACATGGGCGCGGTGGTCATGTTGATGACGAGCACGGCCAACGAGATGGCGGCGGAGCTCCAGAGCACCGCGGCCAGGCCGCGTACCGGCCCGGGGACGGGGATCCGCTCCGGGAACGCGGTCGGGCCTTGCTGTGGGGGCTGGGGTCGCATGG
>NZ_QPFC01000373.1:0-3873 GCF_003427465.1 Nocardiopsis sp. TNDT3
CTGCGCTGCTCGCCTCGTCCGTGCGCCGGGCGCGCTACGGAAGAACAACCGGGCGACGGCACGGCTGACGTGCGACTCTGAAGGGGTCGGGGTCCTTCGGGGCACACCCGGACCCGCCCGGCGCACGGACGAGGCGAGCAGCGCAGGACCACCAGGAAGAGGAGCGGATGGACGAGCACGCCGCGATACCCCGGGGCCCCCGCGGGGCGGAGGCGGAGCCTCCGGTTCCGCCGGCCCAGCGGCTCACGGAGCTGCTCCGCCAAGTGGCCCGGGGTGAGGAGAGCGCGTTCGGCGAGGTGTACGACCTGGTCATCCCGTCGGTGTACGGGCTCGTCCGCCGTGTGCTGCGCGACCCCGCCCAGTCCGAGGAGGTCGCCCAGGAGGTGATGGTGGAGGTGTGGCGCACCGCCTGCCGTTACGACGAGCGGCGCGGCAGCCCCCAGGCGTGGGTGATGACGCTCGCGCACCGCCGGGCGGTGGACCGGGTGCGCTCCGAGCAGGCCGCCACCGACCGGGAGGCCAGGGTGGCGGCGGCGAGCACTCAGCGCCCCTACGACGAGGTGGCCGAGGAGGCCACGAACCGTCTGGAGCGCGAGCGGGTGCGCCGCTGTCTGGAGACCCTGACCGAACTCCAGGGCCAGTCCGTACGTCTGGCCTACTACGGCGGATACACCTATCGTGAGGTGGCCCGCCTGCTTTCGACGCCGTTGGGCACCGTGAAGACGCGGATGCGCGACGGCCTGATCCGGCTGCGGGACTGCTTGGGGGTGGAGTGGTGAGGAGGACACTGGGCCAGGATCCGCACATCCTCTCGGGCGCCTACGCCCTGGGCGCCCTGTCGCCGAGCGAGAGCGTGCGGTTCGAGGACCACCTGGCCGAATGCGACTCCTGTGTACAGGAGACGCGCGGTTTCACCGAGACCGTCGCCCTCCTGGGCACCGCGGCCGCCGGTACGCCGCCCGCCGAACTGCGCGAGCGCGTACTGGAGGAGGTCGCGCGCACCCGCCAGCTCGCCCCCGCTCCCGAACGCCTGCCGGTGCCGCGTCCGGGGCGCTGGACCCGGGGCCTGGGACTGGTGCTGGCCGCCTGCCTGGCCGTCATGGTCGCGCTGGGCGCGGTCGTCATCGACCAGGTGCGCCAGGTGCGGGACCTGCGGGAGAACGAACGGCAGATCGCGGCG
Source organism: Nocardiopsis sp. TNDT3 (assembly GCF_003427465.1). Taxonomy (NCBI): domain Bacteria; kingdom Bacillati; phylum Actinomycetota; class Actinomycetes; order Streptosporangiales; family Nocardiopsidaceae; genus Nocardiopsis; species Nocardiopsis sp. TNDT3. The sequence continues at coordinate 1,181 of NZ_QPFC01000373.1, forward strand.
GTGCTCTCCGACCCCGACGCCGACCACACCACGGCCCAGCCCATGGAGGGCGTGTCCGTGACGGTGGTGCACTCCGAGAGCAGCGGACGGCTGGTGTTCAGCGCCCACGGACTGGAGCGGCTGGAGGACGAGGACTACCAGCTCTGGCTGACCCGTGACGACGGCAGCGTCTACTCGGCCGGGGTGCTCTCCGTGGACGAGTCGGGCTTCGTGCTCCCGGTCCTGGCCGCGCCGCAGGACGAGGCGACCGGGGGCGTGGCCGTCACCGTCGAGCCCGAGGGCGGCTCCGAACAGCCCACCTCCGATCCGCTCATGGCGATGCCCTTCGAGGGCTGAGGGCCGGTCGCCGTTCGGCTCCCGGCCGGGCGGCGACCGGTTCTCCTTCGGTCATCGGATGACCGGTGACCGGCCCCTCATCCCCCGGGCGGCGGTCCGGGCACCCGACCGGCCGTGGCCTGACCGCTCGGCCCCTTCGGGGGGCGGGGCCGCGGTCAGGCCACGGCCACCTCCTCGGGCCGGGGCAGGTCGCGCATGACCGGGGAGAGGCTGAACAGGGCGGCGAGCGCCGAGACCAGCGCCATCGTCAGGAACACCCAGGCGGGTCCGGCGTGGTCGAAGATCACCCCGATGCCGAGGATGCCCACCGGCTGCGACACCAGCGCCATGAACGTGACGGCGCCCAGGACGCGGCCCTGGTAGCGGTCGCTGACCGACACCGCGACGTAACCGTGGAACACGGCGTTCACGCAGGGCACGATGGCGAACACGCAGCCCACCAGCGCCCCGAGGAACATCACGTTGGGTGCGAACAGCAGCCCCAGAGCGCACACCGGGGCGGCCCAGGCCGCGACCAGGAAGATGGCCGAGGGCCGCACCCGCCTGACGACCGCCCCGGCGCAGAGCGCGCCGAGCAGGCCGCCGGACCCGGCCAGGGAGACGGTCATCCCGGTCTGGAGGTGGCTGGCGCCCTGGCTCTGGGCGGTGGCGATGAGGGCCAGGAAGGCGCCCGTCTGGGTGTAGGTGAGGTTGAACCCGACGATCCACAAGATCATCGGCCGCAGGATCGGGTGCCTGGCCAGCACGGTGAACCCGCTGACCGCCTCGCGCAGGGTCCACGGTCCGCGCGCGCCGGTCGGGTGGGCCTGCATGGGGCGGCGGATGAGCAGCACCAGGGCCGCCGACACCAGGTAGGCGAGGGCCTCGGCGGCGAAGGGGAAGGCCCGGCCCACGCCGAACAGGGTTCCGGCGAAGGGTCCGCCGAGGGCGGTGGTGCTGAAGAGGCGGATCTGGTTCTGGGCGGAGGCCTCGGCCGTCTGTGAGGCCGGAACCAGCTGCTTGACGGAGGCCATCGCGACGGGGTTGGAGACGCCCATCAGCGCTGCGGAGCCGACCGCGACGCCCACGATGACGGTGAACGTGACGTTCCCGGTGAGCAGGAGGACGGTGAAGAGGGAGAGCAGCGTAAGCCGTCCGAGGTCGCAGCACAGCAGCACCGTGCGGCGGTTGGTCCGGTCGGCGAGCGAACCGCCGAGGACGGCGGTGACCATGGCCGTGGTGACCTGGGCCGCTCCGATGACGCCCGCCTGCGCCGCCGATTCCGCGAGGAGGAGGGCGAGGAGGGGGTAGGCGATCTCGCCGCTCTCCTTGCCCAGTCCCGCGAGGAACCGGCTGGTCCAGAGCACCTGGAAGTCGCGGTTGCGGGTGAGGGGGACGAGCTGTTCCGCGCTGTGGACCGGCGGGGTCCGGCCGGGTGACCGGGACGGGCGTTCCTGTTCCGCCGTCATCGCGATCGTCTGCCCCGTCCGCGGGCCCGCGCGGCGGGCCTGTCGGAGGGTGTGGTTCTCATTCCGTAATTATGCGCGCATTGCCCGCATTAGTGAGCTTTGTTGGTTCTGTACTCCGCACGGTGGAGAACACCTGGAAAATCCACTCCGGGAGTGGTGTAGACCCCGCGTCACGCAAGGGTGTTTTGGGGCGCGTGTGGCTGATCTCCCGGCTTCTCGTATGCCCTGAACAGGGGAAACGTGGATCCCTTGTCAGTTCGATCCGGGATGAGCCGGTGCGTGGCAGGAGTGGGACGTGGAACGCGTCGGGTTCTGCGTGAAAGGTGAGTTGACTGGGGTGAACGGGAGCGGGGAACGGCTGCCAGCGACGACGGCGGGGAGGGGCGCGGAAGGCTGTCGCGGTGCACATGGAGGAGGTGGCCGAATTCGGCCAGGGGGCTTTGGGCCGGGGGATTCCGGCCAGGGCGGCTTCGGGGTCCGCTCGGCCGGACGAGGTCTGCGTGACGTCCGGCCGTGCGGGGGCTCGCGGGGGCACCCGGACTCAGACCGTCTGTGGTCTGGTCGCCTTGCCGTCGAGCCAGAGCTCGGTGGAGGCGTCCCGATGGGTACCGGTGGTGCCCACGTGCTTGGCGCTGATCCGCGGGCCCTTCTTGATGACGTGGACCAGGGCCATCGCGTGGCCGCGCCCCAGACCGTAGTCCTCGGCCAGCCACTGGACGATGGCGCCCGCCTTGACCGAAGGGTCGTCGTAGCCCTTCTCCCTGGCGCGGTCGACCAGCGTGCGCGGGGTCAGACCGGTCTTGTCCTCGACGGCATCCAGATAAGCCTGGAACGACATGGGGGCCTCCTCGACTGGACAGGTCCCGATACTCACACGCGCCTGCGACATTCCGGCGGCAGCGGCACCGG
>NZ_QPFC01000374.1:0-2689 GCF_003427465.1 Nocardiopsis sp. TNDT3
GTCTGCCGGTTTCCGTCGGTCCCGGCCTGCTGGTTCCCCGTGGTGCCGGGAACGGTCCCGGGAGGGTTCACCGCCTCGGGCGCCGTACCGCTCCCCTCGGTCCGGACGGGGGCCGGGGGCGCGGGCACCTTGTCCGAGGGCTCGTCCCCGTTCAGGATGCGGGCCTCCTGGACGGTGAGGATCTCGACGGTGTCGCCCTGGAAGCGGTACACCTCGGTTTCGCCGTCGAAGTGCACGTAGTAGTTGCGCTGCACGTCGTAGGCGGACGACTCGGTCTTGCCGTAGTTCATGCGGTTGACCGCCCCCGACGACAGCTGCGAACTCTCCGCGGTCGACCGGCCCCGCAGACCCCCCTCCACGGCTATCGCGTCCACACGGGCCCTGTGGGTGCCGCCCACGGCCCCCGCGTCGACGCTGACTCCCGCGCCCAGGGTGCCGCCGAGGAAGTCGCTGTGCCGGACGGAGCTCCCGCTCTCGCGTTCGGCCTTGTTGCCCTTGATGTACTTCGCGGGCTGGATGGTGTGGGGCTTGACGTCGTAGGCGGTGGGCACGGACTGGATGCTCACCAGCCGGGGCCTGCCCGAGGGGTCGGTGACCGTGAAGACCGCGGGCCCCGAGGTCATCTCGGGCAGGTTGTTGCGGATGGACTTCTTGGAGAAGGTCCCCCCGACCTGGTCGTGGAAGGCTTCCAGCTTCTGCTGCCTGCGCCTGTCGACGAACCCGGGCGTCACCTTGTCGACCGCGGACTTCCACCACCCGCGGTCCTGCTCCGGGGACCACAGGTGGTCGGCGATCCAGTCGGGGAAGGATCTGTCGGAGGACCCGTCGCTCAACCGGATGTCGCCGACCGACACGGGGTGGCCCTTGTCCGCGTGCGGTCCCACGGGCCTGTCGTCGTCGTTCCGGCCGCGCTGGTGGTCCTGGGTCGCGAAGGGGTCGCGCAGGCGGATCGTCTCCGGGCCGGTGTTGGCCGCGACCGCGCCCGGAAGGACCAGGACCACCCCGTTGGCGGACTCGGCCCGGGCGTTCACGGCCCGGTCCGGCGGGGTGGTGCCGTTCGCCGGTGCGTCGCCGTTCGGAGCGTTGTCGTTGGGAGCGGTGTTGTCAGCGGGAACGTTGTTGTTGTCGGTGGTGGTGTTGGGGGCGGTGCCGTCGACCGGGACGTTGCGGTTCGCCTGGGCGGTGCCGCTGCCCGGCGCCCGCGTCTGGGGGACGTGGACGGGCGTCAGCTCGAAGGACATGGTCAGGTCGGAGGCGTAGATCTCGGGCTTGCCCTTGATCTCGTAGCTGCTGTAGCCGTCGTGGAGGCTGACCGCCGTGTCCACGGACTGGCGCTGGCGCGTTCCCCCCGAGAAGCTGAACGTGAAGCGGGGGCCGATGTCGGCGCCGCCCACCGTTCCGAGGAGCAGGGGGGAGACCTGGAACCCCATGCCGATGAACTTGGTGCCGCCGTGGCTGCCGCTGCCCTCGGCCGGGTTGGCCTCCCCGGCCTCGTCCACCAGCTTCAGGTCCGTGGGGCCCGAGCCCTCCTTCGGCTGGGTGGGCGCGTGGTGGAAACCCTCACGGGAGGGGTTCAGCCGCAGTCTCGCCTGCCACCTGGAGCCGTCCGCTCCGTTGACCGTCGTGGAGAAACCCTCCGGCTGGAAGAACACGCCCGTCTGCTCGCGCGCCTGGGCGTCGATCTGTTCCCTGACCGTGTCGCGCACCGTGGCGTCGATGTGTCCGGCGTCGTTGGCGAGGGTGTCGTCCACGAACGAACGCAGGTGCTCGGCGTGGATCATGCTGGAGTTGACCAGGTTGGACGTCAGCAGGTAGCCGAGGTCGTAGGGGGTGCCGGTCCGCTCCGGCCGCACGGAACCCGGGTAGTCCCGGGGCGGTGGCTCCTCGCGTCGCCGCGTGTCGCCGGTGTCGGTCTGCGGGCGCTCCGTCTCCGTGCCGTCGGTGGTGGTGCGGGGGTCCTCCTCCGGAGGCGGGGGAGGGGGCGTGCGTTCCGCGTCCTCGGGGTTCGTCGTGTCCGCAGTGGTGCCGGTGTTCTCCTGCTGGGGCGGAGGAGGCTGTTCCGTGTCCTCGGTGTTCGTGGTGCCGGTGTTCTCCTGCTGGGGCGGCGCAGGTTGCTCCGTGCCCGTGGCGTCCACCGTCTCGATGGGCTCTGTGGTGGTGTCGTGCTCGTGCTGCGGGGGCGGCGGGGGCGCGTGCTCCGTGTTCGTGACGTCGGTGTCGACGGGCCGCACCGACGGCTTCGGTTCGGTGCCGTCGTTCTCGGTCGGAGCGGGCGGGGGAGGCGCGCCCTCCTCGTGTTCTCCGCTCCTGGTCCGTGTCTCCTCCGTGGGTACGCGCGTCTCGGCCCCGGGCGGCGCGGACGGGCGCACCGCCTCCGCCGTCGTATCCCCGGTCCCGGTGGTCAGCGGGCCCGGCGGTGTCGCCCGTTCCCGCGAAACGCCGTTCTCGGCAGGGGCATCCTCGGTGGTCTCGTCGCTCGTGTTCGGCTCGGGCGCAGACTGGGTCGGAACCGGCCGCGGGGACGGCGCGGCCCCGGGGTCGGAGGACTCCTCCCCGGTCACCGGTCCGCTCCGGCCGGGCGGGGTCTGCGTGTCGAGGGTGCTGTGGAAGGTGTCCGGCAGCGGGTCCGCCGCGGGGTCCGCCCCCGGCTTCCGCTCCGCCGGGGCGCTGGGGGGTGTGCCGGTCGCGG
>NZ_QPFC01000375.1:0-5320 GCF_003427465.1 Nocardiopsis sp. TNDT3
CGGATCCCCCGCGCCCCCGCCCCCTCCGGGCGGGGGCGCGGCTGTGTGTGCACCCGGGTCCTGTCCGTCCCGGCCCGGGCCCCTCCCGGACGCCGACCGTGCCGACCGCGCCGCGCTGACGCGAGGATGTACCGGCGGGCACCGGCACCGGCCTCCACCGGTGCCCCCTCACGGAACGTCCCCCGTACACCGGGTGAACACCGTCGGCCAAGGCGTGCTGCCGAGCGTGCCACGACCTCGGGAAAGGCACTCACCGGAGCCGCCCGTGGACCCGGGTCTATTGGATGACCGGACTCCACCTATTGCGACCTGCACCGACAACTTCTGCTTGACGATCGACATAAGCCCGACGTACGGTTCGAGGCAGCAGGTGAGGCAGGTCACAGGAGTTGGGCGATGTGGCGTCTTCGGACCGTCGGCATGGCCTTTCCCGGTTACGAAGAGCTGCCCCGCCCGCACCAAGTGAAGTCCGGCGGCGGCGACCCGCCGGGCCTCCCCCTCCGAGACGTGGACGGACTGACGGGCCCGGCGGCCCCGATCCCCGGCCACCGCGTCGTCCGCCTCCGGCAGGACCAGCGAGGAAAGGAGCCGGTATGGGCTGAGACCGATGAGGCGGCACCCCCCGCTTCCCGCACCTGATAGCAGGAACTCCCCGTCAGCCCACCGGTCGCAGCCGCTCGGTCCCCACCGGGCCGCACGACCACCGGGCCGCCCCTGCCGTCGGCGCCGGCACGCCGCACGGACTCATCGCTTCGCTCCCACCCCCAGGTGAGGTTCCGTATGAAGAAGAGACCCCTGCTGACACTCGGCGCGCTCGCGTCGGGTGTCGCCATGGCGCTCACGCTGACCGCACCGGTCGCGTACGCCGACGAGACCGGCGAGGACGCGTTCAACACGCTGATCTTCTCCAAGACCACCGGCTTCCGGCACGACTCGATCCCCCACGGCGTCGCGCTCATCGAGGCGCTCGGCGAGGAACACGGCTTCCAGACCGCGCACACCGAGGACTCCTCGGTGTTCAACGACGAGGAGCTGGCCGCCTACGACGCGGTGATCTGGCTCTCCACCACCGGCGACGTGCTCAACGAGGAGGAGCAGGGCGCCTTCGAGCGCTACATCCAGGGCGGCGGCGGCTTCGTCGGCGTCCACTCCGCCTCCGACACCCACTACGACTGGGAGTGGTACGGCGACCTCGTCGGCGGCTACTTCGCCAGCCACCCGCCCGGTACGCAGGACGCCCAGGTGGTGGTCAACGACAGGGTCCACCCCTCCACGGAGCACCTGCCGGCCAGCTGGCAGCGCCACGACGAGTGGTACGACTTCGACCTGTCCCCCCGCGGCGACGTGCACGTCCTGGCCGGGCTCGACGAGGACTCCTACGCCGACCAGGTCGATCCCGGCGGCCAGATGGGGTGGGACCACCCGATCGCCTGGTGTCAGGCCTACGACGGCGGCCGGTCCTGGTACACCGGCGGCGGCCACACCGTGGAGTCCTACTCCGAACCGGAGTTCACCCAGCACCTGCTCGGCGGGCTGCGGTGGGCGGCCGGGACCGCCGAGGGCGACTGCGGCGCCACGCAGTGGGACAACTTCGAGAAGGTCACCCTCGCGCAGGGCGAGGACTCCGTGGGCGAGCCCATGGGCCTGGCGGTCCTGCCCGACGGCCGCGTGATGCACATCACCCGCGGCGGCGACGTGCGGCTGTGGTCCCCCGACACCCACACCACCGAGCTGATAGCCCGGGTCCCGGTGTACAACCACGACGAGGACGGGCTGCAGGGCGTCGCCCTGGACCCGGACTTCGAGGAGAACGGGTGGGTGTACCTGTACTACGCGCCCGTGATCGAGGGCGTCCCGGCGGGTGAGGCGCCCGCGGACGGCTCCCCGGAGGACTTCGAGCCCTACGAGGGCCACAACAACCTCTCCCGCTTCCAGTTCACGGACGGGGAGACCCCCGCCCTGGACCTGGACAGCGAGCAGGTCCTGCTGGAGGTCGGGACCGACCGGGGCATGTGCTGCCACGTCGGCGGCCACATCGACTTCGACGCCGAGGGCAACCTCTACCTGGCCACGGGCGACGACACCAGCGCGTTCGGGTCGGACGGCTACACGCCCATCGACGAGCGCGAGTCGCGCAACCCCGCCTTCGACGCCCAGCGCAGCTCGGCCAACACCAACGACCTGCGCGGCAAGCTCCTGCGGATCACGCCCACCGACGACGGCGGCTACGAGATCCCCGAGGGCAACCTCTTCCCGCCGGAGGAGTACAGCGGCGAGCAGACCCGGCCCGAGATCTACGCCATGGGCCTGCGCAACCCGTTCCGGTTCACGGTGGACAAGGAGGACGGCACCGTCTACCTGGGCGACTACGGGCCCGACGCCAACGAGCCCGACCCCGAACGGGGACCGCAGAACACGGTCTCCTGGCACGCCATCACCGAGCCCGCCAACATCGGCTGGCCCTACTGCATCGGCGACAACAGCGCGTTCGTCGACTACGACTTCGAGGCCGGGGCCTCCGGAGAGGCGTTCGACTGCGCCGCGCCGGTGAACGACTCCCCGCGCAACACCGGCCTGGCGGAACTGCCCCCCGTCACCCCCGCCTCGATCTGGTACAGCTACGAGGAGTCGGAGGAGTTCCCGCAGCTGGGCACGGGCGGCGGCGCCCCGATGGGCGGCCCGGCCTACCAGTTCGACCCCGAACTGGAGTCGGACACCAAGTGGCCCGAGTACTACGACGGCATCCCGCTGTTCTACGAGTGGGACCGCGACTGGATCAAGCAGGTGCACCTGGGCGACGACGGCGAGGTCCTGGACATCACCGAGACCGTCCCGAACATCAGCCTGGCCAACCCCATGGACATGGAGTTCGGCCCGGACGGCTCCCTGTACGTGCTGGAGTACGGGTCCGGCTACTTCGGCGGGGCCGCCGACTCGGCGCTGTCGCGCATCGACTACACCGGCGGCGGGACCACCCCGGTCGCCGACATCAGCGCCTCCACGACCTCGGGACCGGCCCCGCTGGAGGTGGAGTTCTCCGCCGAGGGCTCCAGCCACCCCGGCGGCCTGCCCCTGGAGTACGCGTGGTCGTTCGGCGACGGCCAGACCTCGACCGAGGTCTCGCCCACCCACACCTTCGAGGAGGCGGGCCAGTACACGGTCGTGCTGACCGTCACCGACCCCGAGGGGCGCACGGGCACGGCCACCACGACGGTCACCGCGGGCAACACCGCGCCCGAGGTCTCCTTCCAGACCCCGCGGGACGGCCAGTTCTTCCACTGGGGTGACCAGATCCCCTTCAGCGTGGACGTGGCGGACGCCGAGGACGGCTCCGTGGGCGAGGGCGTCGACTGCGGCGACGTCGCGGTCACGGCCTCGCTCGGCCACGACAGGCACGCCCACCCGTGGACCCAGTACGACAGCTGCGAGGACGTCAGCATCACCGAGGTCGACGGCGGCCACGGGCACGACATGAACATCTTCTGGGTGCTGGAGGCCGAGTACACCGACTCCGGCGGGGACGGGGCCCCCGGCCTCACCGGAAGCGACGGGGTCACCCTCAAGCCCGCCCGGACGCAGGCCCAGTACTTCACCGACAGCGAGGGGGTCCGGACCGAACCCACCACGGACGCCGAGGGCGGCCTGGTCAACGTCAGCCACATCGGCCACGGCGACTGGACGGCCTACGACACGACCAACCTGGTCGGGGTCGAGCAGATGGAGTTCCGGGTCGCCTCCGCGGGGGCGGGCGGAACCATCGAGGCGCGCATGAACGCCCCCGACGGCGAACTGCTCGGCAGCGTCGACGTGCCCACCACCGGCGGCTGGCAGGAGTGGACCGACGTGACCATGGACGTCACCGACCCCGGGGAGACCTTCACGCTGTACCTGGTCTTCGACGGTGAGGGCCCCGCAGTCGAGGACGGCCTGTTCAACGTCAACTACTTCGAGGCGGTCCTGGACGGCCACGGCGAGCACGGCCCCCAGACCGAGCTGACCAGCCCGCAGGACGGCGCGGTCTTCGAGGAGGGTGCGGACGTCCCCCTCTCCGCCGAGGTCACCGACCACGCCGAGGCCGGTGTGGAGAAGGTGGACTTCCTCGTGGGCGAGGAGGTCGTCGCCACGGTGACCGAGGGCCCGTACACGGCCACCTGGCAGGGGGCCGCGGCGGGCGAGTACGAGGTCAGCGCCGTGGCCACGGACGGCGACGGCAACACCGGCGCCTCCGACACCGCCACCATCACGGTCGAGGCGGGCGGCACCGAGCCGCCCGAGTGCGCCCCGGCCGGGGCCGAGGACGGCTACACCCCCCTGTGGGACGGCCGGACGCTCGACGGATGGAACATGGCGGGCCCGGGCGGGTTCGGCGTCGTCGACGACGGCGAGGGCTGCGCCCTGGAGACCCAGGGTGGCATGGGGCTGCTCTGGCACGAGACGGAGCTGGAGTCCTACCGGCTGAAGCTGGACTTCCTCGCCGCCGAGGAGACGGACAACTCCGGCGTCTTCGTCGGCTTCCCCGGGCCCGGGGACGACCCCTGGGTCGCCGTCAACGAGGGCTACGAGATCCAGATCGACGGCTACGGGGCGCCCGACGGCGACCCGATCCACCAGACCGGCGCCGTCTACGACTTCCAGGCGGCCGACTCCCACCCCGCGCGGGTCGGCGAGTGGAACGAGATGGAGATCGAGGTGGCCGACCCGATGATCCGCGTGTGGATCAACGGGGAGCTGGTGAACGAGTTCGAGAGCACCGACCCGGCGCGTGACCTGTCCTCGGGCCACATCGGGTTGCAGAACCACGGCGACGCCGACCGGGTGCTCTTCCGCGACGTCCGGGTCCAGGAGCTGGACGCGGTCGAACCGGTCACGTTCGCCGAGGTCCAGGAGCGCGTCGACGCCCTGGAGGCCGACGGCGCGCTGACCGTGTCCGAGGCGCGCCGGCTGACCCCGCAGCTGGAACTGGCCGAACACCATCTCAACGTCGGCCGGACCGGGCAGGCCGCGCTGGCCCTGGACCGGTTCGTCGGGGTGGCCGAGGCGGTGGCCGACGAGGCCGCCAGGGAGGAGTTGCTGGAGCTGGCCGACAGGCTGCGCCCGCTCATCGACGACGAGTGACGGGACGCCTCCGGCGCGCGCCCGCCCCCGGTGGGGGCGGCGTCCGCCGGGGGTCCCGTGACCACGGCGGGGCCGGTTCCGGCCGGCCCCGCCGCCCCCCGCGGTGGCGCCCCGCCGGAAAGGAGCGCGACGTCGCGGCGTCCGGCCCCCAGGTACGACGAGAAGAAGGTGTCACGGTGTCCGCCAAGAAGGCCCCCTCCTCCCC